>JBBIPI010000011.1:0-21513 GCA_037442985.1 Clostridiales bacterium | reverse complement strand
GCGAGGTGCGGCGGATCGCCCGCCTCGCCTTCCGGGCGGCCCGGGAGCGCCGGCGCAAGGTGACCTCGGTGGACAAGGCCAACGTCCTCGAGAGCTGCCGCCTCTGGCGGCAGGTGGTGAACGAGGTGGCTGCCGAGTTCCCCGACGTGACCCTGGAGCACCAGCTGGTGGACGCGGCCGCCATGCGCCTGGTCTTCCGCCCCCACGACTACGACGTCATCCTCACCGAGAACATGTTCGGCGACATCCTGAGCGACCTGGCGGCCGCCCTGGCCGGGTCCATGGGGCTCCTGCCCTCGGCCAGCCTGGGCGAGCCGGGTCCCGGGCTGTACGAGCCGGTGCACGGCTCCGCCCCGGACATCGCCGGGCAGGGCGTGGCCAACCCCCTGGCCACCCTCCTCTCGGTGGCCCTGCTCTTCCGCCACAGCCTCGGCCGGCCCGAGCTGGCGGACGCGGTGGAGGGGGCGGTGACCGACGTGTTGGGGGCGGGCCTCCGCACCCGGGACATCTGGCAGGAGAACCGGCCCGGGCTGCGCCTGTGCAGCACCGCCGAGATGGGCGACGCCGTCTGCCGGGAGGTGGAGCGGCGGCTGGCCGCCGGCGCCGCCGCCCGGGGGACGGCCGGCGAGGAGGGGATCATCGCGTGAGCGTCATCACCGCGCCGCTCCGGTCGGACGAGATCAAGAAGGGCTTGACGCGGGCGCCCCACCGCTCCCTGCTCAAGGCGCTGGGCTTCACCGACGACGAGATCGCCCGGCCCTTCGTCGGGGTCGTGCACGCCTACAGCGAGCTGGTCCCGGGGCACATACACCTGGACAAGGTGAAGGAGGCGGTCAAGGCCGGCATCCGCCTGGCGGGGGGCACGCCGCTGGAGTTCCCCACCATCGGCGTCTGCGACGGGCTGGCCATGAACCACCGCGGCATGCACTTCTCCCTGGCCAGCCGCGAGCTGATCGCCGACTCCGTCGAGGTCATGGTGGAGGGGCACGCCCTGGACGCCCTGGTCTTCATCCCCAACTGCGACAAGATCATCCCGGGCATGCTCATGGCGGCGGCCCGCCTCAACCTGCCCTCCATCTTCGTCAGCGGCGGGCCTATGCTGGCAGGGCATGTCGACGGCCGGGCCGTGAGCCTGAGCAACGTCTTCGAGGCGGTGGGCCGCGTCCAGGCGGGTACCATGACCGAGGAGGAGCTGCGCGTGCTGGAGGAGGAGGCCTGCCCCGGCTGCGGCTCCTGCGCCGGCATGTTCACCGCCAACTCCATGAACTGCCTCACCGAGGCGCTGGGGATGGCCCTGCCTGGGAACGGCACCATCCCCGCCGTCCACGCGGCCCGGCTGCGCCTGGCCAAGGAGGCCGGCAGGCAGGTGATGGAGCTGCTGCGGCGGGACATCCGCCCCCGCGACATCCTCACCCCGGCCGCCTTCCAGAACGCCCTGGTCCTGGACATGGCCGTCGGCTGCTCCACCAACACCATCCTGCACCTCACGGCCATCGCCCACGAGGCCGGGCACCGGCTGGACCTGCGCCAGGTGGACCGGATCAGCCGGGGCGTACCCCAGGTCTGCCTCCTGAGCCCGGCGGGGCCGCACCATCTGGAGGACCTGGACCGCGCCGGCGGGGTGTCCGCCGTGCTCGCCACCGTCGCGCCCACCGGCCTGCTCGACCTGGACGCCCTCACCGTGTCGGGCGAGACCCTGGGCGAGCGCCTGCAGCGCGCCGCGGTGCGCGACCGGCGCGTCATCCGCCCCCTGGACGACCCGTACGGCCGTACCGGCGGGCTGGCCGTGCTCTGGGGCAACCTGGCCCCCGAGGGGGCCGTGGTCAAGGCCGGCGCCGTCGACCCGGCCATGCTCCGGCACCGGGGCCCGGCCCGCGTCTTCGACAGCGAGGAGGCCGCCGTGGAGGCCATCCTGGGCGGCCGCATCCGTCCGGGCGACGTGATCGTCATCCGCTACGAGGGGCCCCGGGGCGGCCCCGGGATGCGGGAGATGCTCACGCCCACCTCCGCCGTGGCCGGCATGGGGCTGGACCGGGAGGTCGCCCTGATCACCGACGGCCGCTTCTCCGGCGCCACCCGCGGCGCGTCCATCGGCCACGTGTCGCCCGAGGCCGCGGCCGGCGGCCCCATCGCCCTCGTCCGGGAGGGCGACCCCATCGCCATCGACATCCCCGGCCGGCAGCTCGTCCTGGAGGTGTCCGAGGAGGAGCTGGCGCGGCGCCGGGCCGCCTGGCGGCCGCCGGAGCCCAAGGTGGCCACCGGGTACCTGGCGCGCTACGCGCGCCTGGTCTCCTCGGCCAGCCGGGGCGCGGTGTTCCTGGATGAGGAGAGGTCGCCCGGACCGGAGGGCGAGCGCGCCGCGGGGTAGGGGGATCCCCCCGCCCGCTTGCGGCCGGCGGCTGGCGGCGTTATAAACAGGTGCAAGGAGGGCGATGGGCATGACGCGCAAGGCGGCACAGGTGGTCGTCGACTGCCTGCTGGAGCACGGGGTGGACACCGTCTTCGGCTACCCCGGCGGGGCGATCCTGCCCGTATACGACGCCCTCTACGATTCGCCGCTGCGCCACATCCTGGTGCGCCACGAGCAGGGGGCTGCCCACGCGGCGGACGGCTACGCGCGGGTGACCGGCAGGCTGGGCGTGTGCATGGCCACCTCGGGCCCGGGGGCGACCAACCTGGTCACCGGCCTGACCAACGCCATGATGGACTCGGTGCCCGTGCTGGCCATCACCGGCCAGGTGCCCACGGAGAGCCTGGGCCGGGACGCCTTCCAGGAGGCGGACATCACCGGCATCACCCTGCCCATCACCAAGCACAACTACCTGGTGCGCGACGCGCGGGAACTGCCCCGCGTCATCGCCGAGGCGATCTACATCGCCACCACCGGCCGTCCGGGACCGGTCCTGATCGACCTGCCCAAGGACGTGCTCAACGCCACCGGCCCCTTCGAGTGCGCCCCGCGGGTGCCGCGGATCCGCGGGTACCGGCCCTATCCCCAGTTCTCGCCCGAGAAGGTGGCGGAGGCCGCCCGGGCCATCAACCGGGCGCGCCGCCCGCTGCTCTTCGTCGGCGGCGGGGCCGTCACCTCGGGCGCTGCCGCCGAGATCGCCCAGCTGGCGGAGATGACGCGCATGCCCGTCATCTCCACCCTCATGGGGCTGGGCGTCTTCCCCGGCACGCACCCCCAGTTCCTGGGCATGGTGGGCATGCACGGCACCTTCCCGGCCAACCGCGCCACCGCCCACGCCGACCTCATCGTCGCCCTGGGGGTGCGCTTCGACGACCGGGTCACCGGGGCGCTCCACAAGTTCGCCCCCCGGGCGCAAATCGTGCACGTGGACGTGGACGCGGCGGAGCTGGGCAAGAACGTCCAGCCCCACATCGCCATCGCGGGCGACGTGCGGGCCGTGCTCCAGGCGCTCCTGCCCCACGTCAAGCTGCGGCACTGCCAGGAGTGGTGGGAGGAGATCCGCGCCTGGGCGCGCAAGCACCCGGTGCCCTATCCCTGCCAGGACGGGCAGGCGGGGAACGGCTTCTGCCACCCGGCCAGCGCCAACCTCCTGGCCGGCGCGGGGGCGGGGCTGCCGGGCGGCCCGGTCGCCCAGTCCAAGAAGGGGCCGCTCCAGCCTCATTACCTCTACTGGGAGATCTACCGGGCCACGGGCGGCGAGGCGACCATCGTCACCGACGTCGGCCAGCACCAGATGTGGACCGCCCTCTTCTACCCCTTCAAGCGGCCGCGGCAGCTCGTCACCTCCGGCGGGCTGGGCACCATGGGCTTCGGCCTCCCGGCGGCGGTGGGCGCCCAGGTGGGCCGGCCCGAGGAGGAGGTGTGGCTCATCACCGGGGACGGGAGCCTCCTCATGACCTGCCAGGAGCTGGCCACCGTGGCGGTCTACAAGCTGCCCATCCGCATCGTCGTGGTGAACAACGGCTACCTGGGCATGGTGCGGCAGTGGCAGCAGCTCTTCTACCAGCGCCGCTACTCGCAGGTGGACCTGACCGGGTCGCCCGACTTCGTGCGCCTCGCCGAGGCCTTCGGCATCCCGGGCCTGCGCGCCTCCACCCCGGCCGAGCTGGCCGCCGCCCTCGACCAGATGAAGCGGACCGCCGGCCCGATCCTCCTGGACGCCCAGGTGGAGCGGGAGGCCAACGTCTTCCCCATGATCCCCTCGGGCATGTCGGTGGACGACATGATCGTCGCCGGCAAGGAGGCCGAGGAGGCGTCCCAGGGGGTACCCGTTCCCGCCGCCCGCCGCGCGGCGCACGCTTAGCCACCCGGCGAGCTCTGCTCGGCCCGCCGCGGCGGCTGCTTCCTGGGACGGGCCGGCCGCCGGTCACTCAGCCACGGCCCGCTCACCTCCGCACGATACATTGCACCCGTCGCCCCGCTGGGCTGGGCGGCATCAATGCGCCGCCACGAAGTGCTGGGTGATCATCTTCCCGTAGGGGCCGCCGTCCACCACGCCCACCCCGAGGTGGGTGAAGTAGCGGTTCAGGATGTTGGCGCGGTGGCCGGAGCTGTTCATCAGGTTCCGGAAGGCCAGGTCCACGGAGGGCGCGCCGGCCAGGTTCTCGCCTCCCGTCCAGAAGGCGACGCCGGCCGCCCGCCACATCTCCCAGGGCCATCCATAGGTCGGCGAGCGGTGATTGAAGTAGCCCTTCTCGACCATGTCGCGGCTCTTGCGACGCGCCGTCTCCACCAGCCGCGGGTCGACGGCCAGGGGCGGCAGGCCGTTGGCCGCCCGCGCCCGGTTGACCAGGTCCACCAGGCGCCGCTCGTCGGCGGTCAGGCCCGGCGCGGACGGCTGCGGCGCAAGAGGCGCCGGAGCGGCCGGGACGGCGACGCGGGCGATCTCGCTGCCTTCCGGCCCGCCGGAGGGAGGCGAGGGCGTGGTGGCGGGCGGTGCCGACGGGGTCGCCGGCTGCGACCCCGGCCGGGAGGTCCATTGGGCGGGAGTGGTGCGCAGGGGCACGGTGACCACCGTCTGCCCCTGACGGACGACGGCCGTCTGCCCGCCGCTGCGACTGTATGAATAGGAGCCTCTCTGAACGGCGGCCCGGGCCTGCAGCGGGACCGCCACGAGCGCGAGCAGGGCGAGGGCGAGCAGGCGAAAGGCGCGACCTGGCAACGGTCTCCCCTCCTAGCTGTACCCAGGCCTGGCAGCATACCGATATCGGTGTCTCTGTTTTACCTCACTGCCCACCCCTTGCGAAATAGGGACTTAATGGCAATGTCGCCGCGCCCTGGGGAAGGCCAGGCAGGCCAGGAGGAGGAGTCCGGCGGCGCCGACGAGGGGATAGAGGGTGGCGACCAGGCGGGCGAAGCCGACGCGGCTGGCCAGGAGGGTGGCTCCAACGAGGAGGGCACCCCGCGTCGGGCCCCGGGGTAGGAGCCGGTCCAGGCGGGAGGTCAGGCCGAAGAGGCTGGCGACCGCCGTCGTGTACACCTCCAGGAGGAGGACGGCGCTGTAGGCGCCTCCGGCCCAGGGGGCGAGGTCTCCGGCCGCGCGCACCAGGGGCACCTGCGCGCGCTGCAGGGACGACAGGTCGGAGTGGAGCACCGACAGGACGCTCGCCGCCGCCAGCCCGAGGCCGAGGGCGCCGAGGGCGGCGCCGGCCAGGAGGGACCACCGCCGCGCGGCGCTCCCCCCTAGGGGGGCGAGCACGCCGATGGCGCCCACCAGATTGAAGGAGACGTAGAGGACGGCAGCGAGGGGCCAGAAGGGCACCACCGGCGGCAGGGCGGCTCCCGGGCCGTCCGCCTGCCCGCCGCGCAGGTGGACGGCCCAGGCGAGGGCGACGATGGCGGCGATGAGCAGGGGGGAGACGAGGCTGATGCTGCGGGTTACGCCCCGCAGCCCCAGGAGCACGGTGCCCGTGGCGGCGACCGCCATGGCGCCGCTGCCCGCGAGCGGTGGCCAGCCCCAGGCCTCCTGCCCGGCGGCGCCCGCCGCCGCCACCATCGTGACGGCCGAGCCGAAGAGGAAGAAGACGATCAGGTAGTCCAGGGGGCGGGCCAGGACCGGTCCGGCGGCGGCCAGGAGCACGGGCCAGTAGGAGGCGGCGCGGCTCTCGCGGCCGAGCAGCAGGATGCGGGCGCCGAACAGGGCGAAAAGAGCGGCGGCGAGGAGGAGGCCCCACCAGCCGGCGCCGCCCAGGAGGCCGAAGAAGCGCAGGATCTCCTGGCCCGAGGCGAACCCGGCCCCCACGACGGTGCCGACGTACGTGCCAGCTACGAGGAGCGCCTCGACCGTTCCCACCGGCATCCGGAGGCTATGTTACGCAGGGAGCGGGGCCGTATTACCTGGCCGCCGCGCGCAGGAGGGGGCGGCGGGCGCGCACGATGGCCACGTACAGGGGGCTGGCCAGGAAGATGGAGGAGTAGGCGCCGAAGGCGATGCCGACCATCAGGGCCAGGGCCAGGTCCCGGGTGGTGCGCCCGCCGAAGACGTAGACGGCGCCGATGGCCAGCAGGGTGGTCAGGACGGTGTTGACGGAGCGGGCGAGCACCTCGTTGATGCTCCGGTCCACCAGCGCCTCCAGGCTCTCCTTGCGCTGGCGGCCCAGGTTCTCCCTGATGCGGTCGAAGACGACGATGGTGTCGTTGATGGAGTAGCCGAACACGGTGAGCACCGCGGCGATGAAGGACGTGTCCACGGGGAGGCGGAAGAGGGCGAAGAAGCCCACCGTTAGGAAGACGTCGTGGAGGAGGGCGACGATGGCCGCCAGCCCGAAGCGCCACTCGAAGCGCAGGGTGATGTACAGGAGCATGCCGGCCGAGGCCAGGAGCACACCCAGGAGGGCGGCTCGCCGCAGCTCCCCGCCCACCACCGGCGTCACCACGTCCAGGCTCAGCTGCTCGAAGGGACCCAGCCGCTGGCGCAGGTGGTCCAGCACCTGGCGTCGCTCCCCGTCCTCGAGGGGACGCATGGTGATGAGGAACTCCCGGTTGCCCGGCCCCGCGCTGCGGATGACGGCATTCCCCAGTCCCCGCTCGGCCAGCGCCTCCCGCACCGCCGCGACCGTGGTGGGCCGTTCGAAGCGCAGGTCGGCGATGACGCCGCCGGTGAAGTCCACGCCGTAGTTCAGGGCGCGCCCGGTGGTTGCCAGGTTGAAGATCAGCCCGGCCAGGGCGAGGACGACCATGGCCAGCGACAGGGCGAACCAGAGGCGCCGGTGCTCCACGACCCGCAGCCGCACCTTCACTTGCCGCCACCCCCGCCGGCTTCGGGAGCCGGGCTGGCGAAGAAGAGGGGACCGGGGCGCAGCCCGGCCTCCACCAGCAGCCGCAGCAGCAGGCGCACGAGGACGATGGCGGTGAACATGCTCAGCCCGATGCCCAGCATGAGGGTCACGGCGAAGCCGCGCACCGGCCCGCTGCCCAGCCAGAAGAGGATGAGGGCGCCGAGGACCGTCGTCAGGTTGGAGTCGACGATGGCGCGCATGGCGTTGCGGAACCCGGCGTCCAGGGCGGCGCGCACCGTCTTGCCCTGGCGCAGCTCCTCCTTGACGCGCTCGAAGATGATGATGTTGGCGTCCACGGCCATGCCGACGGAGAGCACGAAGCCGGCCAGGCCGGGCAGGGTCAGGGTGGCCCGCAGCGCCACCAGGGCGCCCAGGAAGAGGAGCAGGTAGACGAGGAGGGCGAAGGCGGCCCAGAAGCCCGGCACGCGGTAGTAAAGGATCATGAAGGCGGCCACGGCCGTGACGCCGATCACCGCCGCCACCTGACCCTTCTGGAGCGAGTCGCTCCCTAGGGTCGGACTGATGGCGCGGTTCTCGACGATGCGCAGCTTGACGGGCAGGGCGCCGGACTGGAGGGCGACGGCCACCCGCCGCGCCTCCTCCACCGTCGGGTAGCCGGTGATCTGCGCCTGGCCCGTGAGGATCGCCTCCTGCACCACCGGGTTCTGCACCAGCTCCCCGTCCAGGTAGATGCCGATGCGCCGGCGCGGGTCATCCTCGGGCCAGCGCACCGCCTCCTGGGTGGCCTCGGCGAAGCGCCGCTGACCCTCGCCCTGGAAGCGGAGGGTGACGACGGCGCGCCCCGCCTGGTCGAGCTGCACGTCCACGGAACGCGGGTCCAGGTCCTTGCCGGTGACGATCACCTTGCCGGAGTTGTCCCGGAACTCCAGCAGGGCGGTGCGGCCGAGCACCTCGAGCGCCTTGTCCGGGTCGCGGATGTCGGGGAGCTCCACGATGATCCTGGGCCTCTCCCCGGTGCCCTGAAGCTGGATGACCGGTTCGGTCACGCCCAGGCCGTTGATGCGCTGCTCCATGATGCGGCGGGCTTGCTCCATCGCCTGGCGGGTCACCGGCATCTCCGGCGTGTCGACGCCCTCGTAGACCACGTGGATGCCGCCCCGGATGTCGAGGCCCTTCCTGACCCTGTCCCAGAGCGGGTTTACCTTGAAAAAGTAAAACGCCGCGCCGGCGACGAGCAGAACCAGCGCTGCGAGCAGGGCGGCACTATGCTTTCGTAAAAACATCCCTTGCCCCCCATCCGGGCGCAGACCAGCATCCATTCTAATTTCGCTTTGCAAAGCCTGTCAATCGGCCGCGGGGCGCCGGGCAGGGCCGCGGGGCGCCCGCGGCGAATGGTCCGACAGGTGGGGTGAGGAGGTGGGGGAGACGATCCTCGTGACGGGCGGGACGGGCTTCGTGGGCCGCGGCGTGGTGGCGGAGCTGCGGGCGGCCGGGCTGCCGGTGCGTGTCTTCAGCCGCTCGGCGCCTCCGCCGGGCTTCGCCGAGGAGTGGGCGCGGGGCGACGTCCGCGACGGCGCCGCCCTGCGGCAGGCGGCTGCCGGTTGCCGCACCGTGGTCCACCTGGTGGGCATCCGCCGCCAGGCGGCGGGGAAGACCTTCGACGAAGTGGTGGTCCGGGGGACGGAGAACGCCGTGGAGGCGGCGCGGGCGGCCGGGTGCGAGCGCTTCGTCCTCGTCAGCGCCCTGGGCGTGGACCGGGGGCTGCCGACCGGGTACATGAGGACCAAGGCGGCGGTCGAGGCGGCCGTGCGGGCCAGCGGCCTGGCCTACACCGTGCTGCGTCCCTCCTTCGTCGTCGGCCCCGGCGGCTTCGTCGAGGAGTACGGGCGGCTGATCTTGCGGGCGCCGTTGGTCCCCATCCCTGGGGACGGCACCTACCCGGTGCAGCCGGTGGCCCGGGGCGACCTCGCCCTGGCGGTGCGGCGTGCCCTCGAGGTGCGGGCGGCCAGCGGCAAGACCTACGACCTGCCGGGGCCGGAGCGCGTTCCCTTCGAAGGCTTCGTCGAGCTGATCATGGGCGCCCTGGGCTGCCGCAAGCGCAAGGTCCACCTCCCCGCCGCCGTGATGCTGCCCATCGCCGCCGTCCTGGAACGCTTGCTGCCGGAGCCCCCGGCCACGAGGGAGGAGTTGCAGATGCTGCTGGCCGGCAACGTCGGCGATCCGGGGCCGGCGGTGCGCGACCTGGGACTGCGCCTCACGCCGCTCGCGGAGGCGGTGCGCGCGGCGGTGCAGGGCCTGCCCCACCTGCGCCGTCCCCCGGCCGCCTAGCAGCCTCTGCGGGTGACGGCGCAGCGGCCGGCCTCCTCATTCTGGCAACGACAGGAGAGCGAGCGATGGCGCGGGTGAGGACGTTGACCCGGCCGCACCGTCTTATTACTATGGTCTGTGACCATAGTCATTAGCAAATGGAGGACGCATATGAGCCAGCAGAGGATCGTTTCCAAGTCGCGGTTCAAGGCCAAGGCCCTGGAGTACTTCCGCTGGGTGGAGGAGACCGGCCAACCCCTCATCATCACCGACCGGGGACGTCCCGTGTTGCGGGTCACACCTTACCGAGACGATCTCACGCGGTCGCTCGCCCTCCTGCGCGGTTCCGTGATCCGTTACGAGGACCCCACCGAACCCGTTGCCCCGCGCGAGTGGGAGGCGTTGAAGTGATCCTGCTGGACACCCACGCCTGGGTGTGGTGGGTGAGCGAGCCTTCCATGCTCTCGGCTCGAGCCCGTGAGGCCATCGAGGACGCAGCCGCCCGGCAGAAGCTGTTCGTGTCCGCGATCAGCGTCTGGGAAGTGGCCACCTTGGTGGCACGAGGGCGCCTCGCCTTGAAGCTGCCCCTCGGCGAGTGGATCCGCGCCTGCGAATCCCTCCCCTTTCTGCAGTTCGTGCCGGTGGACAACGCCGTGGCCCTGCGCTCTGCCCTGCTCCCCGAACCCTTTCACCAGGACCCCGCGGACAGGATGATCGTGGCCACCGCCCAGATCCTGGACGTCCCGCTGGTGACCCGGGACGGGCGGATGCACTCCTATCCCCACGTGCGCACCATCTGGTGAACGGAGAGCCGACGAGGCCACCTGCGCTGCCGGGCGCCGAGACGCCGGTGTGCCTACAGGTGGCGCGGGGATCGGCCGCTAGCCCTAGCGCGCCCGCAGGCGCGCCATGAGGCCGCCGGCGGCGATGATCTCCTGGATGAAGGGCGGCAGGGGGCGCACCCGGTACTCGCGCCCGCGGGTCAGGTTGCGGATGACCCCCTCGCGGGCGGCGATCTCCAGGACGTCACCGCTCCGGGCCTCCCGCGCCGCCTCGGCCGCCTCGAAGATGGGCAGGCCGATGTTGATGGCGTTGCGGAAGAAGATGCGGGCGAAGCTCTCGGCCACCACGGCGGCCACGCCCGCCCCCTTGATGGCCAGGGGGGCGTGCTCCCGGGAGCTGCCGCAGCCGAAGTTGCGCCCGGCCACGATGACGTCCCCGGGCCGGTGCTCGCGGGCGAAGGAGGGGTCCAGGTCCTCCAGGCAGTGCCGGGCCAGCTCGGCCGGGTCGGTGGTGTTCAGGTAGCGGGCCGGGATGATCACGTCGGTGTCCACGTTGTCGCCGTACTTCCACACCCGGCCGCGGAAGAGGAGGGCGTCAGCCTCCGCCATGCTACGCCACCTCCTCGCGGCCGGCGACCTCGTCGGGGTGGGCGATGCGCCCCAGCACCGCCGAGGCGGCGGCCACGGCCGGGGAGGCCAGGTAGACCTCGCTCTTCGGGTGGCCCATGCGGCCGACGAAGTTCCGGTTGGTGGTGGAGAGGGCGCGCTCGCCCTCGGCCAGCACGCCCATGTGACCGCCCAGGCAGGGCCCGCAGGTCGGGGTGCTCACGACGGCGCCGGCCTGGACGAACACCTCGATCAGCCCCTCGCGCAGCGCCTGGAGGTACACCTCCTGGGAGCCGGGGAACACGATCATGCGCAGGTTGGGGCTCACCCGGCGGCCGCGCAGCAGGGAGGCGGCCAGCCGCAGGTCGCTGAGGCGCCCGTTGGTGCAGGAGCCGAGGACCACCTGGTCCAGGGTCACGTGCCCGACCTCGGTGACAGGCCGGACGTTGGAGGGCAGGTGGGGGAGGGCGACGACCGGCTCCAGCTCGCTCACGTTGAAGTCCCACTCCTGGGCGTAGCGGGCGTCGGGATCGCTCCGGTAGACCTGGAAGGGCCGGCGCGCCCGCGGCCGCACGTAATCCAGCGTCACCTCGTCCGGCTCGATCAGCCCGGCCTTGGCCCCCGCCTCGATGGCCATGTTGGCCATGGTGAAGCGGTCGTCCATGGGCAGGCCGGCGATGACCTCCCCGGTGAACTCCATGGCGGCGTAGTGCGCCCCGTCCACGCCGATGCGGCCGATGGTGTGCAGGATGAGGTCCTTGCCGCCCACCCAGCGGCGCCGCCGCCCGTGGTACACGAAGCGGATGCTCTCCGGCACGCGGAACCAGGTGCGCCCGGTGGCCATGGCGTAGGCCATGTCGGTGCTGCCCACCCCGGTGGCGAAGGCCCCCAGGGCGCCGTAGGTGCAGGTGTGGGAGTCGGCGCCCACCACCACGTCCCCCGGCAGGACCAGCCCCTGCTCGGGCAGGACCACGTGCTCGATGCCGCCCCTGCCCTCGCCGAAGTAGTGGGTGATCCCCTGCTCCGCGGCGAAGTCGCGCAGGGTGCGGGACAGGGCGGCGGACTTGATGTCCCGGGCCGGGACGAAGTGGGAGGCCACCAGCGCCACCCGCCCGGGGTCGAAGACGCGCGCCACGCCCGCCTTGCGGAACTCGGCGATGGCGACGGGCGCGGTGATGTCGTTGCCCATGACCAGGTCGACCGGGACCTCCAGCAGCTCCCCAGGCTCGACCCGCTCCCGGCCGGCGTGCGCGGCCAGGATCTTCTCGGCGATGGTCATTCCCAAGGCCAGGTCCTCCCCGTGCGAGATTCATCGCGGGTCGCGCGTTCCGTCAGCCGGCGGCCGGCACGCTCCCGACGCCCGCGGGCAGGCCCACGCCGCTCCGCAGGCGGTTGAGGGCGTTGAGGTAGGCGAGGGCGCTCGCCTCCAGGATGTCTGTGCTGACGCCCCGGCCCAGGACGGCGCGGCCCTGGGACTCCACCTTCATCATCACCTCGCCCAGGGCCTCCTTGCCCTCGGTGACGGCCCGGACGCTGAAGTCGGTGAGGCGGCAGTTCTCCCCGGTGGCCCGGTCGATGGCCCGGCAGAGGGCGTCCACCGGCCCGTCGCCGCAGGCCGCCTCGCTCACCGGCCTACCCCCGCAGGAGACGGTCACGGTGGCGGTGGGCAGGGCGTGGTGGCCGGTCATGACGTGGAAGTACTCCAGCTTGTAATGCTCCGCCACCGGGAACATCTCGTCCTCCACCAGCGCCTGCAGGTCGCGCTCCGTGACGTCCTTCTTGCGGTCGGTGAGCGCCTTGAAGCGGGCGAAGAGGCTGTCCACCTCGGCCGGCGAGAGGTTGTAGCCCATCTCGCGCAGCTTCTCGGCGAAGGCGTGGCGGCCGGAGTGCTTCCCCAGCACCAGCCGGTTGGAGGGCAGGCCGATGTCCTCGGCGCGCATGATCTCGTACGTGGTGCGCTCCTTGAGCACCCCGTCCTGGTGGATGCCCGACTCGTGGGCGAAGGCGTTGGCGCCCACGATGGCCTTGTTCGGCTGCACGGGCATCCCCGTGAGCTGGGAGACGAGCCGGCTCGTGCGGTAGATCTGCCGCGTGTCGATGCCCGTCTCCAGGTCGAAGAAGTCGCGGCGGGTGCGCAGGGCCATGACGACCTCCTCCAGCGAGCAGTTGCCCGCCCGCTCGCCGATGCCGTTGACGGCGCACTCCACCTGGCCGGCCCCGGCGCGCAGGGCGGCCAGGGAGTTGGCCACGGCCAGCCCCAGGTCGTTGTGGCAGTGGACGCTGATGATCACCCGCTCCACCCCTGGGGTGTGGGCGCGGAGGTAGCGGATGAGCCGGGCGAACTCCTCCGGCGTGGTGTAGCCGACGGTGTCGGGGACGTTGATCACGTCCGCCCCGGCGGCGATGGCGGCGCCGAACAGGCGGCAGAGGAAGTCCGGGTCGCTGCGCGTGCAGTCCTGGGGCGAGAACTCCACCTCGTCAGCCAGGCCCTTGGCATAGCGCACCGCCTCCACCGATTCCTCGATGATCTGTTCCCGCGTCTTGCGCAGGATGTGCTTGATGTGGATGTCCGACCCGGAGGTGAAGACGTGGATCCGCTTGCGGGCGGCAGGGGCCAGGGCCGCCGCCGCCCGATCGATGTCGTCCTTCACGATGCGCGCCAGGGCGCAGATGACCGGGCCTTGCACCGCCTGGGCGATGGCGCGCACGGCCTCGAAGTCGCCCTCGGAGGTGCGGGGGAAGCCGGCCTCGATCACGTCGACCCCCAGCCGCGCCAACTGCCGGGCGATCTCCACCTTCTCCTCCACCATGAGGTTGACGCCGGGCGACTGCTCCCCGTCGCGCAGCGTCGTATCAAAGATGTAGACCCTCCTGGGCATCCTCCCTCACCACCCTCACCCTTGTCCCCGGGCAGCCGCCGCCTCCGCCACGGCCGTCTCGCCCGCCTCCGCGGGCAGGATGCCCCGGGACCGCAGCTCTGCCTCCGCCCGCTCGCTGGGGCCGGCCAGCCAGGGGATCATCCGCCGCAGCCGGCGCCCCGTCTGCTCGATGGGGTGGTCGGCGTCGCGGCGGGCCAGGGCGTTGAACACGGGCCGGCCGGCCCGGTTCTCCAGGATCCACTCGCGGGCGAACTCGCCCCGCTGGATCTCGCCCAGGATGCGCTCCATCTCTTCGCGCGCCAGGTCGTCGATGAGGCGCGGCCCGCGCGTCATGTCGCCGTACTGGGCCGTGTCGCTGATGGAGTAGCGCATCCAGGTGATGCCGCCCTCGTGGATCAGGTCCACGATGAGCTTGAGCTCGTGCAGGCACTCGAAGTAGGCGACCTCCGGCTGGTAGCCGGCCTTCACCAGCGTCTCGAAGCCGGCCTTGATGAGCGCCGTCACGCCGCCGCAGAGGACGACCTGCTCGCCGAAGAGGTCGGTCTCCGTCTCCTCCTTGAACGTGGTCGCGATGACCCCGGCGCGGGTGCAGCCCACCCCCTTGGCGTAGGCCAGCGCCACCTCCCAGGCGTGACCGGTGGCGTCCTGCTCCACCGCCACCAGGGCCGGGACGCCGTGCCCCTCGCTGACGGCCCGGCGGAAGATGTGGCCCGGCGCCTTGGGCGCCAGGAGGAAGACGTCCACCGACGCCGGCGGCCGGATCTGGCCGAAGTGGATGTTGAAGCCGTGGGAGAACCCGACGGCGGCGCCGTCCCTCAGGTTCGGCCGGATCTCGCTCTCGAAGACGGCGGGCTGCGCCTCGTCGGGCAGGAGGATCTGCACCACGTCCGCCTGGCGCGTCGCCTCGGCCACCGTGGCCACCCGGAGCCCGTCCTGCTGCGCCCGCGCCCAGCTCGGGCTGCCCGGCCGCAGGCCGACGACCACGTCCACGCCGGAGTCGCGCAGGTTCTGGGCCTGGGCGTGGCCCTGGCTCCCGTAGCCGATGACGGCCACCGTCCTGCCCTTCAGGACGTTCAGATCGGCATCCTGGTCGCAGAATATCCTTGCCATTGGTCGGCATCCTCCTCCTCGGTCGGTTTGGGGATGGCCCGCGCCCCGCGGCTCAGGGCGATCTTGCCGGTGCGGGCCACCTCGACGATCCCGTACTCCGAAAGCAGCTCCAGCAGGGCGTCCACCTTGTCCTGCTCGCCGGTCACCTCGACGACCAGCGTCTCCTTGCCCACGTCCACCACGTTGGCCCGGAAGACGTCGGCGATCTGGATGACGGGCGCCCGCTGGGCGGCCCCGGCCCGCACCTTGATGAGGGCGAGCTCGCGGGAGACCATCTCCAGGGGTGAGAGCGCCTCCACGTGCAGGACGTCGATGAGCTTGTCCAGCTGCTTCACCACCTGCTCGACGGTGCGGTCGTCGCCGTTGACGACGATGGTCATGCGCGAGATGGTCGGGTCCTCGGTCGGACCGACGGCCAGGCTCTCGATGTTGAACCCGCGCCGCCGGAAGAGGCCGGCGACCCGCGCCAGGACGCCGGCCCGGTTCTCCACCAGCACGGCCAGGGTATGTTGCAAGGTCCCGGTCCCCCTTTCCCTCAAGTGAATGCCCGGTCCTGCCCCCTTCAGAACGAGACCCCGTCCCTGAGCAGGGACGGGGTCGCCCGGGCCCGTGGTACCACCCTTCTTCCGGCTTGCCGAGGCGAGCCGCCCTCGCCCGGCCAGCCGCTCGTTGGGATAACGGCGCCGCCGGCGCACGCCGGCGGACCGGCGACCCCTACCGGGGAGCCCGGTTCGGGGCGCGGCTCCGGGGCCAGCTTCGTCCGCCCGGGGTACCGGTTCGCAGCTTCAGCCCGGCTCTCTGAGACCCGCGGCGCGGCCTACTACGCCCCTTCACGGCCTTTGCGAGTCTGGACTTTGGCGTGTAATTCTAGCAGAATCCGTCGCGCTTGGGAAGTTGACAGCCCAGGTCCCCGGGGATATAATTGCGATTGACAATCAATCGCATTACGCAGATTGACAGGCGCCCTGAGAGCCCTTATGTTTAGTCAAAGTGAAAAGGGGTCTCAGCGGTGCGGCGGGAGGGTGAGGCATGTACTCGTTCCTGATCACGTTCCGGGAAGGCCTGGAGGCAGCGCTCATCCTGGGGATCGTGCTCGCCTACCTGGCGCGCACGGGCAACCGGGGCTACGCCGGGCACGTCTGGCTGGGGGCGGGGGCGGCCGTGGTGGCCACCCTGGCCGCGGGCGTGGCGGCGGGCCTGACTGCCCGCAGCCTGAGCGGGGCGGCCCTCGAGGTGTTCGAAGGAGGGGCGATGCTCCTGGCCGCCGCCGTGCTGACCTACGTCATCATATGGATGAAGCGGCAGGCGTGGAACATCCGCGAGCGTCTCCACGGCCAGGTGGAGACGGCGCTCAAGTCCGGCTCGCGGCTGGCCCTGGCCGCCCTGAGCTTCACCGTGATCGTCCGCGAGGGGATCGAGACCGTCCTCTTCCTGCAGGCCGGGGCCGCGACCGCCCTGGCGGCGCCGTCCTCCGTCCATTGGTACTGGGCGGGCGCCGCCGCCGGCCTGCTCGCCGCGGTGCTTCTGGGGGTTCTGGCCTACTCCGGTTCGGCGCGCCTCCCCCTGCGCGCCTTCTTCAACGTCACCGGCGTGTTGCTCATCTTCTTCGCCGCCGGCATGATCGCCAACGGCCTGCACGCGCTGCAGGAGGTCGGCCTGGTGCCCCCCTTGGTGGAGCACGTCTGGGACACCAACTGGCTCGTGTCCGACTATTCCTTCGCGGGCCAGCTCCTGGCGGCGCTCCTGGGCTACGACGCCAAGCCCTCCCTGGTGCAGGCCCTCTCCTTCTTCGGTTATCTGGCCGTGGGGCTGGCGCTCTTCCTACGCGCCCCGGATGTCCGCCGCGCCTGAGCCGCGGAACGCGCATCCCTTGCCGGCGCGGGGAGGGGACAGGGCGTGGGCGGCGAATCCCTCTGGCGAGGGACGGGCGGCCCTGCCGTCGTGAGGGCGAGGCGAGGGACGTGGCGGGTGAGGAGGCTTTCGACTTGGTCATCCTGGGCGGCGGACCGGCGGGCTTCGCCGCGGCCGTCCGGGCCCACGAGCTGGGGGCGCGCGTGGCCATGGTCAACGACGGCCACCTGGGCGGCGCGTGCTACCACGGGGGGTGCGTCCCGTCCAAGGCCCTGGTCCGCGCCAGCCAGGCACACCACCGCGCCAACCGCTCCCCCTTTGCCGGGCTGCGTTCGGGCAGCGAGCTCGTGGACTTCGCCGCCCTGGTGCGGCAGCGGGACGAGCTGCTGGCCGGGCTGCGGCGGCGCGAGTACGAGGAGGTGCTGGCGGGGCTACCCCGCCTGTCTTATTTCTGCGGGCGGGGGCGGCTCCGCGGCCGGACCGCGGTGGAGGTGACGGCGGACTCCGGCGAGGGGCGCCTGCTGCGGGCGGAGAGAGTGCTCATCGCCACCGGCGCCTCGCCGCGCCTCCCGGCGCTCCCCGGGCTGGACGGGGTCGGCTGCCTGACCAGCGCCGAGGCCCTGTCCCTGACGGAGCTGCCCGAGGCGCTGCTGGTGTTGGGCGGGGGATACGTCGCCGCCGAACTGGGGCAGGCCTTCGCCCGCCTGGGGAGCCGGGTGACCATCCTCACCCGCGGCGAGCAGTTCCTGTCCGGCCAGCCGGTCGACGTGGCCGAGGCGCTGGCCGGCTTCTTCCGGGAGGAGGGCGTCGACATCGTCACCGGGGTGGAGGCCCTCGCGGTGGAGCGCCGGGGCGGGAGGGTGGTGCTGCGGGCGCGGGTGGCCGGCGAGGAGGCCGAGTTCGCCGGGAGCCACCTCCTGGTGGCCACGGGCAGGCGGCCCAACACCGACGATCTCGGCCTGGAGGAAGCAGGGGTCGAGCGCGCCCCCGGCGGCGGCGTGGCGGTGGACGACAAGCTCGAGACGTCGGCGCCAGGGGTGTTCGCCGCCGGCGACGCCATCCGCCCCCTTTTCGTCTACCTGGCCGCCTACGAGGGCGCCCTGGCGGCGGAGAACGCCCTCGGCTCGCGCCGGCGCCCTCGGGAGGACGGCCCGCTGCCCTGGGTGATCTTTACCGACCCGCAGGCGAGCGGGGTGGGGATGGACGTGGACGAAGCGCGCCAGGCCGGTTTTGACGCCGAGGCGGTCACCCTGCCGCTGGAGCGGGTGGCGGGCACCCTGGTGGCCCGCGAGGCGCGGGGGTTCGTGCGCCTGGTGCGCGACCGGGCCAGCGACCGGCTTCTGGGCGCGCGCCTCGTGGCCCCCGAGGGCGGGGAGCTGGTGGCCGAGCTGACCCTGGCCATACGCCACGGCCTCACCACCGCGGAGCTGGCGGCTTCCTTCCACCCTTACCTCACCCGCTCGGAGGCGGTGCGGCTGGCCGCTCTCCAGTTCCGCAAGGACGTGGCGCACCTCTCCCGCTGCGCCGGCTGAGGCGCCCGCTCCCCCCGCGACCCGCGGCGGAAGCCGGCCCAGCGCGCATGTTACAATATGATGAAGGCGCGGCCGCGGGGTGGGCGGCATGCAGGGCGTGGAAGTCGCAGAGGCGCGCGCGCGAGAAGGGTTGCTCACGTTCGATGATCTGCAGCGGCGGGTGGAGCGGTCCCTCCCCGGCGCCGACCTCTCCTTGCTGGACAAGGCCTATCGCTTCAGCCGCCTGGCCCACGAGGGACAGCGGCGGCGCTCGGGCGAGGAGTACATCCAACATCCCCTCCACGTGGCTTACATCCTGGCCGAGCTCGAGCTGGACCTGGAGACGCTGGCGGCCGCCCTGCTGCACGACGTGGTCGAGGACACCCAGGTGACCATCGAGCAGGTGGAGGCCGAGTTCGGGCCCGAGATCGCCCGGCTGGTGGACGGGGTCACCAAGCTCGGACGCCTGCGCTACCGGACGCGCGTCGAGGAGCAGGCGGAGAACCTGCGCAAGATGTTCCTGGCCATGGCCCAGGACATCCGGGTCATCCTGATCAAGCTGGCCGACCGGCTCCACAACATGAGGACGCTGGAGGCGCTGCCGGCGGAGAAGCGCCGGGAGATCGCCCAGGAGACCCTGGACGTCTTCGCGCCCCTGGCGCACCGCCTGGGCATCTTCCGGTTCAAGTGGGAACTGGAGGACCTCGCCTTCCGCCACCTAGAGCCCGAGGCGTACCAGGACCTGGCCAGGCGCATCCCCATGAAGCGGCGGGAGCGGGAGGAGCTGGCGCGGGGGCTCATGGAGACCCTGCGCCAGCGGCTGGCCGAGGCCGGCATCCGCGCCGACGTCCAGGGGCGCGCCAAGCACCTGTACAGCATCTACGGCAAGATGCGGCGCGGGCGGGACCTGGGCGAGATCTACGACCTGCTGGCCGTGCGGGTGATCGTGGACACCATCAAGGACTGCTACGCGGTGCTGGGGATCGTCCACGCCCTCTGGAAGCCCATCCCGGGCCGCTTCAAGGACTACATCGCCACCCCGAAGTCCAACATGTACCAGTCGCTGCACACGACGGTCGTCGGGCCCATGGGGGAGCCCTTCGAGATCCAGATCCGCACCTGGGACATGCACCGGACGGCCGAGTACGGCATCGCCGCCCACTGGCGCTACAAGGAGGGCGGCAAGGGGGACCGGGAGTTCGACCGCAAGCTGGCCTGGTTGCGCGAGATCCTCGAGTGGCAGAAGGAGACGCGCGACGCCCGGGAGTTCATGGAGTCCCTGAAGATCGACGTCTTCACCGACGAGGTGTTCGTCTTCAGCCCCAAGGGGGACGTCTTCGACCTGCCGGCCGGCTCGACGCCCATCGACTTCGCCTACCGCATCCACACGGAGGTGGGCCACCGCTGCGTCGGGGCCAAGATCAACGGCCGCATCGCCCCCCTGGACACGCCGCTGCGCAACGGCGACATCGTCGAGATCCTCACCAGCAAGCAGGCGCCGGGTCCGAGCCCGGACTGGCTCGCCATCGCCCGCACCAGCAACGCCCGCAACCGCATCCGCCAGTGGCTCAAGCGGGAGAGGCGCGAGGAGAACCTGGCCCTGGGGCGCGACCTGGTGGAGCGGGAGGCGCGGCGCCAGGGCCTGGACCCGGACCAGGCGCTCAGGGAGGACTGGCTGGAGGAGGTGCGCAAGCGCCTGAACCAGCCCTCGGTGGAGGACCTGTTCATCGCCGTCGGCTTCGGCGGCGTGACGCCGGCCCAGGTGGTCGGCCGCCTGCGGGACTTCCTGCAGAGGGAGCAGGAGCGGGCGGCGCCGACCCCGCCCGCGCCCCCGGAGCGGCTGCCGGCGCGGCGGCCGCGGGGCGACCAGGGGGAGGGGGTGCGGGTCAAGGGCATCGAGGGGGTGCTGGTCCGCTTCCCCCGCTGCTGCCACCCGGTCCCGGGCGACCCCATCGTCGGCTTCATCACCCGCGGCCGGGGCGTGGCCATCCACCACCGGGACTGCCCGAGCCTGGCCAGCAACCTCAAGGGGCCCGAGAACAGGGGGCGGCTCATCGAGGTCAACTGGGACGAGGTGGACGCCCGCTATTACCCGGTCGAGGTGGTGGTCAACGCCCTCGACCGGCCCGGCTTGCTCTCCGACGTCGCCCGGGCGGTGGCCGAGACGCAGACGAACATCCTCTACGCCCGCACCATCGTCCACCGCGACCGGACGACCACCATCGACATGGTCCTGGAGGTGCAGGACCTGGCCCAGCTGGGGGGCATCACCCAGCGCATCGAGAAGGTGCGGGACGTGCTGTCGGTGGAGAGGGTGGCGCGCCATGCTGCCAGGGGCTGACGGGCTGCGCCTCTGGGTCGTGCCCGTCGGACCCCTGCGCGTCAACTGCTACCTGGTGGCCGGGAGCCGTTCGCCGGAGGCGGTGGTCATCGACCCGGGGGACGAGGCTGACGCCATCCTGGCGCGCGCGGCGGAGGCCGGCCTCCAGGTGAGGGCCATCCTCCTCACCCACGCCCACTGGGACCACGTGGGCGCCGTGGCGGAGGTGGCGGAGGCCACGGGCGCCCCGGTGCTGCTCCACGCCGCCGACCTGCCCCTCCTCGAGGAGTGGTCGCCCCGGCCCGTGGTCCCCGGCCGCCTCCTGGACCAGGGGGACGAGATCCGGGTGGGCGAGGTCGTCCTGTCCGTCCTCCACACGCCCGGTCACACCCCGGGCGGGCTCTGCTTCCGCGCCGCCGGCCGGGTGTTCACCGGCGACACCCTCTTCGCCGGCTCCGTCGGCCGGTGGGACTTCCCCGGCGGCTCGCGGGAGGAGCTGCTGCGCTCCCTGCGCGACCGCCTGCTCCCTTTGCCCGACGAACTGCTGGTCCACCCCGGCCACGGGCCGGCCACCACTATCGGCGCCGAGCGGCGGGATAACCCGTTCCTGCGCGGCCTGTGAGCGGGCCTGTCATAACCGCCTCCGGGCATGAATAACCATGCTCCGACGAAAGGAGGCGGCGGGGATGGCGAACAGGAAGGTGGCGGCGGTGCTGGTCGGGCTGGGCGCCCTGGCGGCCGCGGGGGGCTGCTCCAAACTGCAGGCTTCCCTGGACCGGCAGGAGACGGTCACCCTCGGGGACGTGGCGGCGCGGGTGGCGGCGCTCGAGCAGCGGGTGGCCGACCTGGAGGCGAGCAGCATGGCGCAGGCCGGTGCCCCCGAGACCAGGGAGCCGGCGGCGTCGGAGGCGCGCCGTCTCGCCGCCCGGCAGCTGGCC
>JBBIPI010000010.1:0-21917 GCA_037442985.1 Clostridiales bacterium | reverse complement strand
TCGACCTCGGGCAGGGCCATGTCGTCACCTATGACGACGACGGCGCGCGCTATGTCGTGCCCGGCTACGGCACCATCGACATCCGCGAGGTGGACGGCCAGCACCAGAGGCTGGTGGGCATGATCAACGAGCTTTTCGACGCCATGTCCCAAGGCAAGGGCAAGGAGGCCCTCTCCCACGTGCTCAACGGTCTGGCTGACTACGCCGTCTACCACTTCGGGACCGAGGAGCGGTTGATGAAGGAGCACGGCTACCCCGAGTACGACCGGCACAAGGCCGAGCACGACCGCTTCGTCCAGCAGGTGGGCGACTTCAAGAAGAAGTTTGAGGAAGGTTCCGCCCTCCTCACCAAGGACGTCCTCAGGTTCCTCTCCGACTGGCTGAACGGGCACATCCTCGGCACGGACAAGAAATACGGCCCCTTCCTCAACAGCAAGGGCGTGTTCTAGAGCTCCAGGTTGCGCGCGACCAGTTCGGCGAACTCCTGGGTCCCGACCTGGCGCGCGCCTTCCATGTGGCGGGCCAGGTCCTGGGTGACCGTGCGCCTGAGGATCGTCTCCTCCACGCCCCGCACCACCAGGTGGGCCGCCCGGTCCCAGCCCAGGTGCTCCAGCAGCATGGCCCCGGAGAGGATGAGCGAGCTGGGGTTTACCACGTCCTTGCCCGCGTACTTGGGCGCCGTGCCGTGGGTCGCCTCGAAGACGGCGTAGCCGTCGCCGATGTTGCCGCCGGGCGCCATGCCCAGCCCGCCCACCATGGCCGCCAGGGCGTCGGACAGGTAGTCGCCGTTCAGGTTGGGCGTGGCCAGGACGTGGTACTCCTCGGGCCGCAGGAGGATCTGCTGGAACATGTTGTCCGCCAGCCGGTCGCGGACGAGGACGCGGCCCTCGGGGGGCACGCCCAGGGGGTGCCGGGCGGCCTCCTCCTCCGTGATGGTGACGTCGCCGAACTCCTCCCTGGCCACCTCGTACCCCCACTCCCGGAAAGCGCCCTCGGTGTGCTTCATGATGTTGCCCTTGTGGACCAGGGTGACGCTGGGCAGGTGGTGGTCCAGGGCGTACTGGATGGCCCGGCGCACCAGCCGCTTGGTGCCCGTGGCGCTCATGGGCTTCACGCCGATGCCGGAGTCGGGCCGGACGCTGACGCCCATCTCCCGGCTCAGGAAGGCGATCACCCGCTCGGCCTCCGCGCTGCCCGCCTTCCACTCGATCCCCGCGTAGACGTCCTCGGTGTTCTCCCGGAAGATCACCATGTCCACCTTGTGCGGCTCGCGGACCGGGCTCGGGACGCCCTGGAACCAGCGCACCGGCCGCACGCAGGCGTAGAGGTCGAGCACCTGGCGCAGGGTGACGTTCAGGCTCCGGATGCCCCCGCCCACCGGGGTGGTGAGGGGACCCTTGATGGCCACGCGGCAGCGCCGGATCGTCTCGACCGTCTCCTCCGGCAGCCACTGGCCCGCCTCCCGTTGCGCCTTCTCCCCCGCCAGCACCTCCTGCCAGACGATGCGCCGCCGCCCTCCGTAGGCCCTGGACACGGCGGCGTCCAGCACCAGCCGCGTCGCCCGCCAGATCTCGGGCCCGGTCCCGTCGCCCTCTATGTACGGGATGACGGGCTGGTCCGGGACCACCAGCCGGCCTTCCCGGTACCCGATCAGCTCACCTTCCGCCACGCTCCGAACCTCCCTCGTCGCCCGCGTGGGCTGCCTCCACCGCCCGGGCCGCCAGCGTCTTCACGTCGACCGCGGGCGGGCCGCCCTTCTCCAGCCAGGCCAGAAACTCGATGTTGCCCTCCTCGCCGCGCACCGGCGAGGGGATGAGGCCGCGCACGGAGAACCCCAACTCCTCCGCCCCTGCCAGCACCCGTGCCAGCACCTCCCGGTGCACGGCCGGGTCGCGGACCACGCCCCGCTTGCCCACCTTCTCCGGGCCGGCCTCGAACTGCGGCTTGATCAGCCATACCACCTGCCCGCCGGACATCAGGAGCTCCCGCACGGCGGGGAGGACCTTCAGCCCGGAGATGAAGGAGACGTCCACCGCGGCCAGGGCCACCGGCTCGGGCACCTCGCGCCTGCTGAGGTAGCGGGCGTTGACGCGCTCCAGCACCACCACCCGCGGGTCCCGGCGCAGGCTCCAGGCGAGCTGGCCGTACCCCACGTCCACGGCGTAGACGCGCCTCGCCCCCCGCTGGAGCAGGCAGTCGGTGAACCCGCCGGTGGAAGCCCCGACGTCCAGGCACACCAGGCCGCGCGGGTCGATGCCGAAGGCGTCCAGCGCCCGGGCCAGCTTGATGCCGCCGCGGCTCACGTACGGCTGGCCCGGCCGCACCTCCAGGCGCGCCGTCTCGCGCACCCGCTGCCCCGGCTTGGCGGCCGGCAGCCCGTCCACCAGCACCTCGCCGGCCATGATCGCCGCCTGGGCCCGCTCGCGGCTCGGGAACACGCCCCGCCTCACCAGCAGCACGTCCAGCCGCTCGCGCTTCTCACCCACCCCGCAGCCCGTCCTACCCCTTGGCGGCGCGGGGCGCCCGGCGCCCCTTGATCACCTTCTCCTCGCGCATCAGCGCCCGGACGGCGGCGGCGATCCCGGCGGCGTCGAGACCGAACCGCGCCAGGAGCGCCTCCCTCTCTCCGTGCTCCACGAAAGCATCAGGAAGGCCGAGGACGGCCACCCGCACGTCCGTGACGCGATGCGCCGCCAGCAGCTCCAGGACGGCGCTGCCGAAACCGCCGGCCCGGCAGCCGTCCTCGACGGTGACCAGCGCCCGGCACTCCCCGGCCAGGCGCAGGATGAGCTCCTCGTCCAGCGGCTTCACCCAGCGGGCGTTGACCACCCACGGGGCCAGTCCCTCGCCGGCCAGCCGCTCGGCCGCCTCCAGCGCGGCGTACACCAGCGGCCCGACCGCCAGAATGGCCACCTCGCGCCCCTGCCGCAGCACCTCGCCCTCCCCCACGGGCAGGGGCGCGGGCTCCGGGTCGAGGGGGACGCCGACGCCCGCGCCGCGCGGGTAGCGCAGGGCGAAGGGGCCGGGGTGGGCCAGCCCCGTGGCCAGCAGGTGCTGCAGCTCGTTCTCGTCCTTGGGGACGGAGACCGTCATGTTGGGGATGTGGCGCAGGTAGGCCAGGTCGAAGGCGCCCTGGTGCGTCTCCCCGTCGGCCCCCACGATGCCCGCCCGGTCCAGGGCGAAGACCACCGGGAGGTTCTGCAGGCACACGTCGTGGAGCACCTGGTCGTAGGACCGCTGCAGGAAGGTCGAATAGATTGCCACCACGGGTCGGAGGCCGGCGCTCGCTAGGCCGCCGGCAAAGGTGACGGCGTGCTGCTCGGCGATGCCCACGTCGAAGAAGCGGTCGGGGAAGCGCTGGGCGAAGGGGGAAAGCCCGGTCCCCTCCGGCATGGCGGCGGTGATGGCACAGACCTCGCGCCGCCGCTCCGCCAGGCGCACCAGCGCCCGGCCGAAGACGGCGGTGTAGGAGGGTGGCCCCGCCGCCTCCGCCAGCCGGCCGGTGCGCGCGTCGAAGGGACCCACGCCGTGAAAGACGTCCGGACGGGCCTCCGCGGGCGGGTAGCCCTTGCCCTTGCGCGTGACGACGTGCACCAGGACCGGCCGGTCCAGTCGGCGGGCGTTCCGGAACGCCTCGACAAGCGCCCCCAGGTGGTGGCCGTCCACCGGCCCCAGGTAAGTGAAGCCCAGCTCCTCGAACAGCATACCGGGCAGGAAGAGCTGCTTCACGCTGTCCCGCAGCCGGGCGGCCGTCCGGTTCATGGCCCTACCCAGGCGCGGGATGCGTTCCAGGAAGCGCGTCAGGTCCTCCTTCAGCCGGAGGTAGTTGGAATCGGACCTGAGCCGCATGAGGTACGAGGCGACCGCGCCCACGTTGGGCGCTATACTCATGCTGTTGTCGTTGAGCACCACGATGAGGCGGGTGCCCGCCTGGCCGGCGTTGTTGAGCGCCTCGAAGGACATCCCGGCCGTGAGCGCCCCGTCACCCACGACCGCCACCACGTGCCCGTCCTGTCCCAGCAGGTCGCGCGCCGTCGCCAACCCCAGGGCGGCCGAGACGGCGGTGCCGGCATGGCCGGCCTCCCACACGTCGTGCACGCTCTCGCGGCGCTTGCAAAAACCGCTCAGGCCACCCTGGCTGCGCAGGGTGGGGAAGGCGCCGAGCCGCCCGGTGAGCAGCTTGTGGGCGTAGCACTGGTGGCCGGTATCCCAGACGATCTTGTCCCTGGGGCTGGCGAAGACGTAATGGAGGGCGATGGTCAGCTCGACGACCCCGAGGTTGGGGGCCAGGTGCCCGCCGCGGCGGGAGACGGTGCCGATGATCTCCTCCCGGATCTCCGCCGCCAGTTGCGCCAGCTGCGCCAGGTCCAGGTGCCGCAGATCCTCGGGGCCGCGGATGCCCTTCAGCAGCTCTCCCACGGGCTCGCACCTCAGCCATGATATCACGATTTGCGCTTCTTTCGGGGCGGTGACAGGCGGCGCCTGAGCGAGCGCCAACTCGCCCACGCCAGCAGGCGGCCCAAGAGGAAGACGATGCTGTTGGCGCGGCGGATGGCGACGCCCTTGACGGCGGCCTTGGCGGCCACGGTCACCGCGGCGATGCCCGCGATGACGAATGTGTTCAGGATCTCAGCCGGGTATCCGTATCCCGAAGCGAGGCGGAAGACGACGGCGGCGCCTGCCGCGCCGCTGATGGCCGCCGTGATCTCGCCCACCAGGTCGACGGTGAACGTGGCCACGCGGTCGGCGCGGCGCACGATCTCGATGGCCTGTCGCGCCCCGGGGATGCGCTTGGCTGCCATGGCGTGGAAGGGTTGCTCGTCGGCCGCCGCGGCCGCCACGCCGACCACGTCGAAGACCACGCCCAGGGCGACGATAGCCAGGATGATGGCGGAAGCCGGCAGCAGCCCGACCCTGCTCACCGTCCCGAGGGACGGTTCCACCAACAGGGCGGCGACGAGGAACGCCTGCGCGCCGCTCACCAGGGCGGCGCGCGCCGCCCCGGGGCGCCTGCCGGCCTTCCGCTCCTTGCGATTACCCAAAGCGGACACCCGGGGCGGAACGGCTCACGCCGGGCGGGATTCTCTCCAACTGGGTGCACCAACCCACGCTGAAAAAAGGAAGTAGGTGGCAGCTTGCCGAGTAAATTTTGCGGCTTGAGGTCCAGCAGGCTTTCCCCACCGTCACCGCCCCGTCGCCGGGCCGGCGGTTTCCCTTTACGACGGCGCCGCACCGTCACCGCATGCGGGGCTGGATTGCCACTGAGCGCGCACCGTAATCCCCGGCAAGCCTCCGAACACGGAACAGCCTAGGGGTTTTCCCCGGCGGCCCCCGCTTCCCTTAGCCCCTTTTGCAGCGAGGGTTTCAGGCGCACTGCCGGCGCCGGTCTGCGGGCCCGCAGGCCGGCACCGCGAGACTGACCGCCATCCGCCCCCGCCACTCAGGGCAGGCTACGCTGCGCGCAGGGAACGCCACGCGCAGGTTCATCCCCCAGGCCGTAGCGCCGGTGTGCCGGCACCACAGCTCTGGGCCTCCGCGGGAACGGGGTCCACGCCCGCATGCCCTTGCGGATCGCCCCGAACCCTTAACTCCCAGCACCGACCCCCGACGGGGCGTCGGCAGCCGGCACCAGGAACTTCATCGCTGTGCCCGACGGCGGATTTTTAGGCCCGCCTTCAGGAGCGGGAGGCCGACTAGGATACTGCGCCACCTGCTTCTTCGTGATAAACCATATGCACTTTTCAAGATCGGAGACTATTATAACACGCCGCGGTGCACGCGGAGCAGATGGAGGGCGGGGGCGGTCGCCCGCCCCCGCCCGGCTTCTCTCTCACTATCCATTTGCGGCGTTGAAGGCGAGGCCCAGCACCACCAGCAGGACGAGGCCGAGGCCCACGCTCCAGGCGATGAGCTTCTTCTCCGCCGGCAGGAGGGGCTCGCCGGCCTCGCTCAGCTCGGCGGCGATGTCGGGTTGCTTGCCTGCGGGCTGGGGCCTGATCTCACCAGCCATGGGACCACCTCCTTAGGCGGTCGGCGGGTAGACGCCGTGGTAGAAGATCCAGGAGATCAGCAGCGCCACCCAGATGATGAAGCCGAACAGGCACACGCCGTACACCAGCGCCATCCGCCCGATGCCCTCCTGCTTCAGCACCCGGAAGTTGGAGAGGATACCGATGCACAGGAAGGTCATGGTGAAGAAGATGACCCGCAACGGGTTGGTCTGCGCCGGGACGGCGGCGGCTGCCTGGGGGCCAACCGACGACGTGACCAGCATCATGACGATGAACGTGATGATATAGCCGATGACGAACTTCGGGAAACGATACCAGATCTCGATGGCCTGGACCTTCTCCCCCGGACGCCGGTCGATGTAGTAGGACCAGATGAGCGCCAGGACGAAGGCCCAAATACCGATGAACATGTCGATGAAGACCTTCGTCGTCGTGGTGGCCATCAGGATCCAGTCCTTCTCCCAGTTGACGCCCAGGACGGAGGCCGCCTTGGCTCGGACCAGCGCATCGGTGATGGCGCCGCTGGAGACGGCCGCGCCGTCGGTCTTGACGCCCAGGCCCATCCATGCGCCGGCCACCATCGGTTCCTTATAGAGGAACGCGGCGGCGATGCCCGGCAGGATGAACAGCTCCACCACCGAGAAGATGATCACCAGCGAGGAGACCATCACCGGGACGATGGCCCGCGCCCGGATGGCGCCGGCGGCAGCGATGGCGGCCGACACGCCGCAGATGGAGATTCCAGCCGCCAGCGGCGCGGCCCACTCGCGGGAGAACCTGAACCACTTGCGGGCGATGAAGTACACGACGGCCCAGTAGATCAGGTACGCCTCCGCGATGGCGGCCAGTCCCCGGAAGATGACGGTGGTTGCCAGGCTGACCTGGCGCACCGCGTCAACGCCGAGGCCGACGCCGATGAGCACGATGGCCGTCTTGATGTACCACTCGGGACGGGCGGCTTCCTTAAGGTAGTTCGCGAGCCCGGGGATGAAGTTGCCGATGATCAGGCCCACGATCAGCGCCAGGATGAAGCCGCCCTCGGGGGTCAGCCCCAGCGACCAGGTGAGCTTGAGCGACTCTCGCTGGTTAGGCGTAGCGGCCAGGTAGGCGTTGTGACCGATGATCCAGAGGATGTAGGAAAGCCAGAAGATGATCGTGAAACCGCCGACGAAGCGCCCCAGGTTGGCGCGGAGGGCACTGGCCCCGATGCTCAGGATCACTAGCAAAAAGAGGTACGTCAGTACCAGAGATGCGAAACCCGACAGCCCCTTGGCTCTGATGGGGGCGATGGCCTTGCTCAAGTCCAGCCAGTTGGCCTTGGCGGCCACGACCCACCCCAGCAGCTTCGGCCCCGCAATCCCGACCAGGGCGAGGACGAAGATGAAGAGGCCGATCCAGAGGGCCCACCAGTCCTCGCTCCGTACCAGAGACCTGTCCTTCTCGTTGTCCACCCTTCTTCACCTCCCGATCACAACCCTGCCTTTTCCCTGGAGCGGAGTTCCGCGTCGTCCTGTCCTCTCCCGCTTCCCACCCCCGTGGCGTGCCGTGTGGAGGAGACGGATGGTTCATGGAGAATGTGTATGGCGGTCTGCGAATGAGCATCACTTGCGGGGGTTTCTATTCGTGGACGCCGCCCCAATTCCCTGTTTCATTAAGTTTTGTTTTCGGTTGCATACGGAAACGCGCTATTAAACTAGGAATTGCGCGAGCTTTGCTGGCAAAGCCTTGATGATTGACACTCGTTCGGCAAGCCTTTTATAGTGGGTGGGGAGTGGTACCCTACCCAGTAAGGTGGGTGAACAGATTGCAGGCAGGCTCCGTTGACAACACCCTCTCCCCTCATGGAGGCAAGCTGGTCGAACGCCTGGCCGACCCCGCGGTCGCCAGGGAGCGCCTCGGCAGGCTCACCGCCATCCCCGTGAAGGATCAGACGGCCCGCGAATGCATCAGCATCGCATACGGCTTCTTCTCTCCGCTGGAAGGCTTCATGGGCCGGGCTGACGTGGACGCCGTGGTGCACCGGATGCAGCTCGCCAACGGTTACGTGTGGAGCATCCCCATCGTCTTCGACCTCTCCGAGCAGGAGATCGCCGAGTACGGGATCCGCGCCGGCGACACCGTCCTCCTGACCTATCAGGGCCAGCCCCTGGCCACCCTCGACGTGGAAGAGATCTTCGACTACGACAAGGAGGAGATGGCGCGCCACGTCTACGGCACCACGGAGGAGAAGCACCCGGGCGTGCGGCGCACCTATGCCTACAAGGATCGCTTCCTGGGCGGGAGGATCACGCTGGTCAACGAGCCGGTCTTCAATCCCCCGTATGACCGCTTCTGGCTGACTCCCCGCGAGACGCGGCAGCGCTTCGAGGCCAACGGGTGGAAGCGGGTGGTGGCGCACCAGACGCGCAACGTGCCCCATTCGGGACACGAGTGGCTGATGAAGGGCGCCTGGTTCAACGCCGAGGCGGACGCGATCCTGGTCAACCCCGTGGTGGGCGAGAAGCGCGTCGGCGACTACATCGACGAGGCCATCCTCCTCGGCCACGACATGCTGCGCCAGGCGGGGTACTTCCGCGAGGACGTGCACACCGTCACCATGCTCCTCTGGGACATGAGGTACGCCGGCCCGCGCGAGGCGGTCTTCCACGCCATCGTGCGCAAGAACCTCGGCTGCACCCACCACATGTTCGGGCGCGACCACGCCGGCGTCGGCACCTACTACGACACCTTCGCCGCCCACCGCATCTTCAGCGAGATCCCCGACCTGGGGATCAAGCCGGTGCTAACGCTGGAGTGGTGGTACTGCCCGGAGTGCGCCGGCATCGCCTACGAGGGGCTCTGCGGGCACAAGGACAAGCGGCAGGCTTTCAGCGGCTCGGTCATCCGCAGCATCCTCCTCGACGGCGTCAAGCCGCCGCGCATGATCTTCCGCCCGGAGGTCTTCGATGTGGTGATGCGCTGCGCCGACGAGTACGGCTTCGGGACGCCCTTCGTCACCGAGGAGTACCTGCGCAACCGGCGTCCGGTGTTCACCCTGCGGCCGCTGGACGCGGCGGAGAGGAGGCAGGCAGTTGGCTGATCCGGCCTACCGCATCAACGTCTGGATCAACGAGGAGCGCTTCGCCAGGCTTCAGAACAGCCCGGTGGCCGACATGGTGAGGGAGGTCTTCGCCGGGCTCAAGGTGATCGAGGTCCCGGTGAGCGAGGAGCAGAAGGACCGCATCCTCAAGAGGTTCCCCTCCGCCAAGTGCGACACCGCCACCACCCGGACCATCGAACTGCTGCCCCGCGCAGCGAAGGACCTTCTCTTCAACCTGGTCGCGGAGAACCGCAGCGTGGAGGTGGTCGATCGGTTCCTGGAAACCGTCGAAGCGCAGCCTTGACCTCGTCCGGCGGTCCTGGCTGCCGTGGTGAGCGCCGGAGAGAACGCAGGAAGGGGTGAGCCGATCACATGCCGTCCTACGTCAACCCGGAGAAGTGCGACGGGTGCAAGGGGCGCGAGCGGACCGCGTGCATGTACATCTGCCCCAACGACCTCATGAAGCTGGACACGGAGCGGATGAAGGGCTACAACCAGGAGCCCGACATGTGCTGGGAGTGCTACTCCTGCGTCAAGATCTGCCCCCAGGGCGCCATCGAGATGCGGGGCTACGCGGACTTCGTGCCCATGGGCGCGCGCGTCACACCCATGCGCGGGACCGACAGCATCATGTGGCTGGTGAAGTTCCGCAACGGGAACACCAAGCGGTTCAAGTTCCCCATCCGCACCACCGCCGAGGGGAGCATCCAGCCCTTCGCCGGGCTCCAGCCTGCTTCCGACGACCTGCTCAGGTCGCCGATCCTGGCGGGGGACCGCGAGAAGCTGGGCGTGCCGGAGTTGCCTGTCCTCCGCTCCTGACCTTGGCGGGGCGGGGGTTCCCGGGGTCTGACCCGGGCCAGAACAGCCATTTGGAGGTGTGAGGATGGCCACGCCACCCATCGAAACCGTCGAGACCGACATCCTGATCATCGGCGGCGGCATGTCCGGCTGCGGTGCCGCCTTCGAGGCCAAGTACTGGGGCGGCGACAAGGTGAAGGTAACCCTGGTCGAGAAGGCCGCCGTGGACCGCAGCGGCGCCGTGGCCCAGGGGCTCTCGGCGATCAACACCTACATGGGAATGCGTTGGGGCGAGAACACCCCGGAGGATTTCGTCCGCTACGTCCGCGGCGACATGATGGGCATCGCCCGCGAGGACCTGATCTACGACATCGCGCGTCACGTGGACGCGTCGGTGCACATGTTCGAGGAGTGGGGCCTGCCCATCTGGCGTAACCAGGAGGGCAAGTACGTCCGGTCCGGCCGCTGGCAGATCATGATCTCGGGCGAGTCGTACAAGGTGATCGTCGCCGAGGCGGCCAAGACCGCCTTGGGCCAGGAGAACCTGTACGAGCGCGTCTTCATCAGCCACCTGCTCCTCGACGCCAACGAGGAGAACCGCGTCGCCGGCGCCATCGGCTTCAGCGTGCGCGAGCCGAAGATCTACGTCTTCAAGGCCAAGGCCGTGATCGTGGCCGCCGGCGGGGCCACCGGGCTCTTCCGGCCGCGCAACGTGGGCGAGGGGCTCGGCCGGACCTGGTACACCATCTTCAACACAGGCTCGGCCTACGCGCTCCAGATCATGGCCGGCGCCGAGGCGACGCAGATGGAGCATCGCTTCGTCCCGGCCCGGTTCAAGGACGGCTACGGCCCGGTGGGCGCCTGGTTCCTCCTCTTCAAGTCGGAGGCCAAGAACGCCTACGGCGAGAACTACCTGAAGACCCGGGCCGACGAGCTGAAGAAGTTCGGCCCGTACGGGGCGCTCGTCCCGACGCCGACGCCGCTGCGCAACCACCTAATGATGCTGGACATCCTGGACGGCAAGGGCCCCATCTACATGCACACCGAGGAGGCCATCGCCCGGCTGGCCCAGGGCGGCGATGCCCACAAGCTCAAGGAGCTGGAGAGCGAGGCCTGGGAGGACTTCCTCGACATGACCATCTCCCAGGCGCTGCTCTGGGCGGCCCAGAACGTCGAGCCGGAGAAGGTCGCCTCCGAGATCTGGCTCGCCGAGCCGTACATCATGGGCTCCCACTCCGGCTGCGCCGGCATGTGGGTCAGCGGTCCGGAGGACATCGCTCCGAAGGAGTACCAGTGGGGCTACAACCGCATGACCACGGTGAAGGGCCTCTTCACCTGCGGTGATGGGGCGGGTGCCTCCCCGCACAAGTTCTCCTCCGGCTCCTTCACCGAGGGCCGGATAGCGGCCAAGGCGGCGGTGGCCTTCGTGCTGGACAACCCGGGCGCCACGAACCTCCCCGATGTCCAGTCGCTGGCCGCCACCATCTGGAAGCCGCTGGAGACCTTCGAGGCCCACAAGGGCGCGTCCACGCGCGAGGACGTCAACCCGAACTACCTGCTGCCCAAGCAGGGGCTCCACCGGCTGCAGAAGATCATGGACGAGTACGCCGCCGGCGCCAACGCCTGGTTCCGTACCAGCCGCACCATGCTCGAGCGCGGTCTCACCCACCTCGCCATGCTCAAGGAGGACCTGGCGCACCTGGGCGCCCGCGACCTGCACGAGCTCCTGCGGTGCTGGGAGCTGGTGCACCGGGTGTGGGTCGGCGAGACGATCATGCGCCATATGCTCTTCCGGGAGGAGACCCGCTGGCCCGGGTACTACTACCGGACCGACTTCCCGAACCTGGACGACGAGAACTGGCGCTGCTTCGTCAACTCCCGCTACAACCCGGTCACCGGGGAGTGGGACGTGTTCAAGCGGCCGTACTATCAGCTCGTGCCGGACGCCGAGGCGGCCAAGGCGGCCGCGTCCTGACACGGCAACGCTGCACGACGCCCAGGAAGGGGCGGGGTGGCCGGCGGGGAACGGCTCCGCCGCTCCCCGCCCCTCCTGGCAGCCCGAGTGGCAGGGGAGCGAGCGGCCGCTGTCACTCGGGCTGCCGGGCATCAACAAGGGAAGAGCAGGGGGAGGAACATGAAAGAGCAGAGCCTCCTGGTCATCGGAGGCGGCATCGCCGGCCTCACCACCGCCATCGAGGCGGCGGAGGTCGGCCGCGAGGTATACATCGTCGAGCGGGAACCGTACCTGGGGGGCCGGGTGGCGCGCATGAGCCGCTATTTCCCCAAGCTCTGCCCCCCGTACTGCGGCCTGGAGATCAACTTCCGCCGCATCCGCAGCAACCCGCGCGTGCACGTCTTCACCATGGCGGAGGTCGAGCGGGTTGCCGGCGGGCCGGGCAACTTCGAGGTCACCGTCCGGCAGAACCCGCGCTACGTGGACGCCGACCGCTGCACGGCCTGCGGGCAGTGCGCGCCCGTGTGCCCGGCCGAGCGGCCGGACGACTTCAACTACGGGATGTCCAAGACCAAGGCCATCTACCTCCCCCACGCCCTGGCGATGCCGATGAAGTACGCCATCGACGCCAGGGCCTGCCTAGGGCCGCAGTGCGGCAAATGCGTCGAGGCCTGCCCTTACGGCGCCATCGACCTGACCATGCAGCCCAGGAGGCTCACCCTGCGCGTAGGGGCCATCGCCCTGGCCACAGGGTGGAAGCCCTACGATGCCAGCCGGCTGGCCTACCTCGGCTACGGTTCCTATGCGGACGTCATCACCAACGTGATGATGGAGCGCTTGGCTGCCGTCAACGGGCCGACGCAGGGCCGCATCGTGCGCTTGTCCGACGGCGCGCCGGCCACCCGGGTCGCCTTCGTCCAGTGCGCCGGCTCCCGGGACGTGAACCACCTCCCGTACTGTTCGTCCATCTGCTGCCTGGCCACGCTGAAGCAGGCGCGCTACGTCCTCGACCAGTACGAGCAGGCCGACGTGCACGTCTTCTACATCGACATCCGCACGCCCGGCGAATACGAGGACTTCTACGCCCGCGTGCGGGCCGACGCCCGCGTGAGGTTCCACAAGGGCAAGGTGGCGCGGGTCGCGCCGGCGCCCGGGGGCGGCGTGGTCGTTGAGGCGGAGGACATGCTCTCCGGGCGCAAGCTGCGGGTGCCCGTGGACCTGCTGGTGCTGGCGGCCGGCATGGCGCCGGAGGTGGGCGCCGGCGACATCCCCGGCCTGGACGTGGCCTGGGACGATCTGGGCTTCGCCTCACCTCTCCCGGACGCCGGGGTCTTCCCCGTGGGCGTGGCCCGGAGGGCGACGGACGTGGTCACCAGCGCGCGCGACGGCACCGCCGCGGCGCTGCGCATGATTCAGCTCACGGCATCCTAGCGAGGCGCGAGGGATCATGGCGGAGAAACCCCTGGTTTACATCTGTAGCGGTTGTGGCATCGGCGAGGCGGTCAAGGTCGACCAGCTCTGTGCCCTCGCCGAAGGGGAACTCAAGGCGGCCGGCGTCAAGGCCCACCCGTTTCTCTGCGGCCCCGAGGGCCGGCAGCTGCTCGCCGGCGACGTGACGCAGGGCAGGCCGGTGGTGATCGCCGCCTGCTCGCCCCGCGTGAACGCGGATGTGTTCCGCTGGGACGGGGTGACGGTGGAACGCGTCAACCTGCGGGAACTGGTCGCCTGGAGCCAGCCAGGCGGGTCGCAGGCGGCTCAGCATCTGGCCGAGGACTACCTGCGCATGGGCGTCGCCCGGGCCGAGAAGACGGAGAGCCCCCAGCCTACCCCGGTGGCGACGAGCGAGCGGGTCCTGGTGGTGGGCGGCGGCATCAGCGGGCTCGCCGCGGCCCTGGGGGCGGCGGACGCCGGCCACGACGTGGTGCTCGTAGAGAAGGAGCCGCAGCTCGGCGGCTGGGTGGCGCGCTGGCACCGGCTCCTCCCGCAGCGCGCCCCCTACCGCGACCCGCAACCCTCCGGCATCGAGGAGCTCATCGCCCGGGTCACCTCCCACCCGCGCATCGAGGTCCTCACCGAGGCCGAGGTGGAGTCCACGGCCGGCCAGCCGGGAGACTTCACCGTGACGGTGCGCCGGGGGGAGGAGCGCAGCGAGTACCAGGTCGGCGCCGTGGTGCTGGCCACGGGCTGGCGCCCGTACGACGCCGGCAAGTTGGCGCACCTGGGCTTCGGCCGCTCGCCCGACGTCGTCACCAGCGTGGCGTTCGAGGAGATGGTGCGGGCGGGCCGCATCGCCCGCCCCTCCGACGGGCGCGTGCCCCGGCGGGTGGCGTTCATCCAGTGCGCCGGCTCCCGCGATCCCAACCACCTGCCCTACTGCTCCTCCTTCTGCTGCGCCGTCTCCTTGAAGCAGGCGCTCTACGTGCGCGAGCAGATCCCCGACGCCCAGGCGTTCATCATCTACAAGGACCTGCGCGCCCCCGGACCGGGTGAGCTGTTCTACCGGCGGGTCCAGGAGGACGAGGGGATCTTCCTGGCCAAGGGCGACGTCACCGGCGTGCATCCGGGCAGCGACGGGCAGGTGATCGTCGAGGTCGAGGACTCCCTCCTCGGGGAACAGGTCAGCCTGGAGGTGGACCTGGCCGTGCTGGCCGTGGGCGCCGTGCCGGCGACGGCCGACGACCCCGCCCTCCACCTCCGCTACCGCCAGGGGCCGGCCGTGCCAACGGATCGCTACGGCTTCCCCGACTCGAACTTCATCTGCTTCCCGTACGAGACCCGCCGCACCGGCATCTACGCCGCCGGGTGCGTGCGGCAGCCCATGGACGCCGCCGCGGCCGCCGACGACGGCGCCGGCGCCGCCCTCAAGGCCATCCAGAGCATCCGCATGGCGGCGCGCGGCGAGGCGGTGCACCCCCGCGCGGGCGACCTCTCCTTCCCCCGCTTCTTCCTGCAGAACTGCACCCAGTGCAAGCGCTGCACCGAGGAGTGCCCGTTCGGGGCGCTGGACGACGACGAGCGGGGGACGCCCAAGCTCAACCCGAGCCGCTGCCGCCGTTGCGGCACCTGCATGGGCGCCTGTCCCCAGCGCATCATCTCCTTCGACAACTACAGCGTCGACCAGCTCACCGCCGCCATCAAGTCCTTCCCGGTGCCCGACGACCCCGAGCAGCCGCGCGTCCTGGCCTTCGTCTGCGAGAACGACGCCTACCCGGCCTTCGACATGGCCGGGATCAACCGGCTGCAGCTCGACCCGGCCGTCCGCGTCGTGCCCCTGCGCTGCCTCGGCTCCCTGAACGTGGTGCTGATCGCCGACGCCTTCTCCCGGGGCATCGACGGCGTGTTGCTCATCGGCTGCCGCTCGGGCGACGACTATCAATGCCATTTCGTCCGCGGCAGCGAGCTGGCCGAGCGGCGCCTGACCAACGTCCAGGAGACGCTGGACCGGCTGATGATCGAGCGCGAGCGGGTCCAGCTCGTCCACCTGGCCATCTCGGACTTCGACCGGCTGCCGGCGCTCACCAGCGAGTTCGTGGCCCAGATGAAGCGGCTGGGCCCGAACCCGTACAAAGGCTTCTGAGAGGGTGACGTGACCGATGGCAGAAGCGCCCAGGATCAACCCCGATCTCGGCTTCGTCCGCGAGATCCGGCGCATCGGCGGCGAGGCGATGAAGTACTGCTACCAGTGCGGCACCTGCACGTCCGTCTGCCCGATCACCCCCGACGAGCAACCCTTCCCGCGCAAGGAGATGCTCTGGGCGCAGTGGGGCCTGAAGGAGCGGCTGCTCAACGACCCGGACATCTGGCTCTGCCACGGGTGCGGCGACTGCAGCGCCTACTGCCCGCGGGGCGCCAAGCCCTCCGAGGTGATGGCGGCGCTGCGCGGCTATGCCATCCTCCATCACGCCGTGCCGGGCTTCCTGGGGCGGTGGCTGTCCTCGCCCGCCTACATACCCCTCCTCCTGGCCGTGCCCGTGCTGCTCATGATCGTCGGCTTCGCCCTCGCGGGAGGCTTCTCCATCCCTCCAGGCGAGGTTCACTACTACAAGCTCATCCCCTTCATCGTGATCGAGTTGGTCGGCAACGGGTTCATGCTCCTGGCCCTCATCGGCGCCGGGATCGGGCTCAGGCGGTTCTGGCAGGGCATGAACGCCCACCAGGCCGCCCTGCGCGCGGCCAGCCCCGAGGGCGCGCCTGCGGCGGCGCGGGAGGAGAGCTTCGTGGCCAGCGTCGTGGCCGTCGTGCGCGACATCCTCGCCCACCGGCGCTTCCGCCAGTGCGGCGAGGCCAAGCCGCGCGCCCGCCAGCACGCGTTGATGTTCTACGGCTTCCTGCTCCTCTTCGCCGCCTCGGGCGGCCGCCTGATCTACTACTACGTGCTGGGCTCCCACGACGAGCTCCCCTTGTCGGACCCGGTCAAAATCGTGGGTAACATCGGGGGCCTGGCCATGATCCTGGGCCTGATCGGCGTAACCGCCAACCGCCTGCGCCGCGGGCCCGGCGTCTCCACCTCCACCTACTTCGACTGGTTCCTCATCTGGGCGTTCATCATGGCCGTGGTGACCGGGTTCGCGGCCCAGGGGGTGCGGCTGAACGTCGGCGGGGCCGCCGCCTACTACACCTACTTGGTCCACCTCATCTTCGTGTTCGTGCTGCTGATCTACCTGCCGTACTCGAAGTTCGCCCACCTCCTGTATCGGTTCACGGCGCTGCTCTGGGCCCGCCGTGCCGGTCGGGAGCTGAGCCTGCCGGGCCGCGTGACGCCGGTCCCCGCCTCCGCCGGGGCGCCGGCGCCCCCCACCGGCGCCACCACCTGAATACCGCTCCGGCGCGTACGCTCCGCATGCACCAAGAGACGCTGTGGTGGAGAGAGGACCGGGGTCATGGAGCCGCATTTACTGACAGCGCTAGGGATGATGGGGCAGGAGGTCGCGCTGGCCGGCGAGGTGCTGGCGGTAGAGGAGGCGGCGGCTACCGCGTGGTGGGCCTGGCCGCTGGCGCTCTTCGCCACGACGTTCGTCATCGGGATCCTCGGACCGCTCGGCGGGGTGGGCGGCGGGGTCCTCTTCACGCCCATCGTGGGCGGATTCTTCCCCTTCAACCTGGACTTCGTGCGCGCCACCGGCCTCCTGGTCGCCCTGTCAGGATCGCTGGCCGCGGCGCCGGGCCTGCTCCGCCGCAACCTGGCGAACCTGCGGTTGGCGATCCCGCCGGCACTCCTCGCCTCCACCGGCAGCATCGTGGGCGCCCAGATTGGGCTCGCCCTGCCGGCGCGCGTGGTGCAGCTGCTCTTGGGCGTCACGATCCTGGCCATCGCGGTCCTTCTGCTGGTCTCGCGGAGCGCCGAGTTCCCCCGCGTGCCGAGCCCCGACCGGCTCGCGGCGGCCCTGGGGATCGGCGGGGTCTACCATGACCCGGCGACTGGCCAGACATACGAATGGAAGATCCGGCGCACCCCGCTCGGCCTTGCTCTGTTCGTCCTGATCGGGGTGATGGCGGGCATGTTCGGTCTGGGGGCCGGGTGGGCCAACGTCCCGGTGCTCAACCTCGTCATGGGCGCGCCGCTCAAGGTCGCCGTGGCCACGAGCAATTTCCTGCTATCCATCACCGACACGTCGGCGGCCTGGATATACCTGAACGCGGGAGCCATCATCCCGGCCATCGTCGTGCCGAGCCTCTTGGGCATCATGCTGGGAGCCCGTCTGGGCGTGCGCCTGCTGGCCGTCACCAGGCCCCGCGTCGTGCGCTATATCGTCATCGCCCTGCTGTTCGCGGCCGGCATCAGGCCGTTATGGCAGGCGCTCGAGGGCTAAGGGGGGTCGCCGGATGGCCGACGGACGCATGCCATCCCAGCAGCGCGGGGCGGGGGCCGCAGGTGCCCGGCTGGCGGCCGGGCGCCCCCTCCCGGCGGAGGTGGGCGTGGCACCGGAGCAGCTGGCCTACGCCAACCTGATCGCCGTCGGCTCTCTCCTGGCAACGGTGCTCTTGGTCCTGGGGCTGATCCTGTACGTGACCGGCCTCCTGGCGCCCGTCGTCCCCCCGGAGACGCTGCCGCGCGTCTGGCACCTGAAGGTCCAGGACTACGTGGCCGCCACGGGGGTCCCCACCGGCTGGGGCTGGCTCGCGTACGTGGGGGCCGGAGACTTCTTCAACTACCTAGCTATCAGCGTCCTCGCCGGCCTGACGATCGTCGGCTACCTGGTCCTCCTGCCCGGCTACCTGCGCCGTAGGGACTGGGTCTACGGGGCGCTGGTGGCGCTGGAGATCTGCGTGCTGGTGCTGGCCGCGAGCGGGGTGCTGAAAGGCGGCGGCCACTGAGGGGGGAGGCGTTCGACAATGGAGTGGTTCCAATCCCTGTCCCACCTGCCCTATCCTCCGGTGGTGCTCGGGGAGTTGGTGGCGGTCGGCGCGCTGGTGGGCATGCTCGGGACCCTGGTGGGCGTGGGCGGCGGGTTCGTCGTCGTACCCCTCCTCATCCTGGGCTTCGGCATCCAGCCCGCCCTGGCGACCGGCACCTCCCTCGTCATGGTGACGGTCAACGCCCTCACCGGCACCGCCGCCTATGCGCGGCAGCAGCGCCTGGACTGGAGGGGTGGCCTCCTCCTCACGGCCGTCTCCTACCCCGGGTCGCTGCTGGGAGCCTGGGTCGGGACGCGCCTGCCGGGCGACGAGTTCGACTTCCTCTTCGGCGTCCTCATCCTCGGGCTGGCCGCCTGGATGGTCCGCGAGGTGTCCCAGGAGAAGCCCCGCGGCCCCTCGGCGGCAGAGGCGGCGGCCGCCCGCGAGCCAAGCGGGCAGGGCCCGGCGGGCTGGACCCGTCTCCGGTTCCGGACCCGGGCGATGGACGAGCGCGGTGAGGTCCGGGAGTTCTCCTTTCCGATCCTGCCGGCGGCGGCACTCTGCTTCGTCATCGGGTTCCTGGGCGGCATGCTCGGCATCGGCGGCGGACCGTTCCTGGTCCCGACCATGATCTACGTCCTGCGGTATCCGGTCCACATCGCCACCGCCACCTCGCAGTTCGTCATCGCCCTCACTTCCGCTGCCGCGGCCGCCGTCCACCTGGCCGCCGGCGAGGTCCTGATCCGGCGGGCGCTGGCCCTGAGCGTGGGCGCGCTCATCGGGGCGCCCCTCGGGGCCTACCTGAGCCGCCGGTTGCGGTCGGAACAGCTGGTCCTCGGGTTGGCTGCCGTCCTCTTCGCCGTCGGGCTGCGGCTCGCCTGGGCCGGGCTCTCCCACTTCCACCTCCCGTCTCTCCACCTGCACTTCAACTGACGCTTGCCGCAGCCCGGTCCTCCCTCACCGCCGGGCCAACCCTTCCTGGTAGTCGAACACGAGGCGGCTGAGGCGGGCGATGTCGCGGAAGCCCTGATCCACGTCGGCCACGCCTTCCGACAGCACGCAGAGGATGAAGGGGCGGCTGCCGAAGACGATCCCCACGTCGTCGGCCACCCCTTCCAGGTCTCCCTCCTTGTGGGCCACCGTCACGCGGACCGGCAACTCCCCCGGCAGGCCGACATGGTAGATCGAGTGGGCCATGTCGTCGAGCAGGCGGTTGCCCAGGTCGGGCCGTTCCCTGGCGAAGGCCAGGACCGCCTCCATGTAGCGTCCCATGTCCCGGGCCGTGGTGACGTTGCGCCCTTCCGGGTACACGGTGCGGCCGCCCAGGCGGCGCATGAAGTCGGCCAGGTTGTCGCGCCCCAGGCGGCGCAGCAGCATGCGCGTGGCCACGTTGTCGCTGATGGTGATGGCCAGGTTGGCCAGCACCCGCAGGGAGTACGTGTCCCCTGCCCGCGCTTCGTACTGAAGTATGCCGGCCCCCGTGGCGTAGTCCGACTCGGGTTGGTAGGCGATCCGCTCGGCGAAGTCGGCTTTGCCTTCGGCCACCAGCCGGTTCAGGTAGAGGACCAGCGGCACCTTCACCGTGCTCGCTGCCGGCAGCGGCCGGTCGGCGTCGATGCCGAACTCGGCCCCGGACTGCAGGTCCTTGAAATAGATACCGAACACGACGCCCGGCCTGGCGGCCAGGAACGCCCGGATCTCCTCCTCCAAGGGCCCGTAGTCGGGTCGCGCGGCCGACGGGAGCGGCTTCCGGGCCGCCGGCGGGGGCGACGGGGCCGCCTGGCGCTGCCAGGTCACCGCCGCCAGGGCGACCAGCACCGCGCCCAGCGCCACGGCCAGCGGCGCCGCCGGCCAGGGAACCCGCACCGTGCATCCACCCCTGAGCGGCGCGTTTGACCGTTAGTGTGTGTGAGCGCAGCCGCCGCCACCCAGGCAGGGACCGCCATTGCCGCCGGTGCGGCACCAACAGGACACGAAACCACGGGGTGGATCTGTGGCGCGGCGGCGTTGCTCCTCTCCCCTCTGAACCGTGCTATGCGGCCAGGGCGGGGTCAAGATCCCGCGTTCCAAGCGTACCCGGTAAGAATCTCATAACCGCACTGCAGAAGACGTCACCCGGCTCAGACGGTGGTGTGCCCTGCTTCAGTCCCTGCCGTTGGCGCGTGCGGCGATCAGACACCGCGCGCAAGGGGCGGGGGCGGGCGAGGGCACGGCAGCAGATCAGGGAGGCGGATCAGCGCAGCGCCGCCACGAGGGCGTGGAGGAGCGCGGCGCGGGGGCCGAGCGCCTCCACGCTGGCCCCGGCGGCCCGGAGCGCCTCCTCCGCCAGGGCGCGGGCGCGCGCCTCGCCGACGAGCGCCGGCAGCGGGCCGCCGTCCGCCAGGTCGTCGAGGATCTGGAACGCCTCGCCGAAGCGCTCGCCGAAGGTGGTGAGGGCCTCCAGCACCGCCGGCGGCGCCTCCGCCAGCAGGCCGCCGGCGCGCGCGGCCGCCCGGAACAGGGCGCCGGTCTTGAGCCGGTTGATCTCCCGCAGGCCCTCCAGGGAGGCCCGGCCCTCCCGCGACGCCAGGTCGGCCACCTGGCCGCCGATCAGCCCGAAGGTGCCCGCGGCCTCGGCCACCTCCCGCACCAGCGCCAGTTGCCGCGCGGGAGCCAGGCCGGGCACCGGCTCCGCCAGGAGGCGGAAGGCCAGGGTGAGCAGCGCATCGCCGGTGAGCACCGCCAGGCCCTCGCCGTAGACCCGGTGGCAGGTCGGCCGGCCGCGGCGGAAGGCGTCGTCGTCCATGCTCGGGAGGTCGTCGTGGACCAGCGAGTAGGCGTGGATGAGCTCCACGGCGCACGCCGCCGGCAAAAGCGCCTCGAGGTCCTCGCGGCCTGCCGCGGACGCGGCGGCCAGCAGCAGCAGTGGGCGCAGACGCTTGCCGCCCTCCACGGCGTAGCGCATGGCGGCGTGGATGGTCGGGGGCGGCGCGTCGCCGGGCGGCAATACTCGGTCGAGGGCCGCATCGATGCTCCTGCGCAGTTCCTCCAGGCGCCCGTCTCCTGTCACCGGCCTCAGGCGCCTTCCTCTTCCGCCAGCCGCTCCAGGCCCTCGAAGGGCTCCAGGACGGCGCGGCCGTCCTCGCTCACCGTCAGGCGCTCCAACCGCCGCTCGGCCTGGTCCAGCTGCGCGTAGCAATACCGGGCCAGGCGCATCCCCTCCTCGTAGCAGCGCAGCGACTCCTCCAGGGTCAACTCGCCGCTCTCCAGGCGCCGCACCGCCTCCTCCAGGCGGGCGAGCGCCTCCTCGAAGCTCGCCGGCTCGTCCGCGCTCAACGCCTCTCCTCCTCCGCCTCCACCGTCTCCACGGCGCAGCCCAGCCGCCCGTCCCGCAGCACCACGCCGATGCGATCGCCCGGATGCACCCGGCCGACGCTGGTGAGGGGGCGCCCGTCGCCCGCCACGGCCAGGGCGTAGCCGCGGCCCAGCACCGCCAGCGGGTCGAGGGCCTCCAGCCGGGCCGCCAGCCGCTCCACCGCGCCGCGCTCCCGCGCCAGGCGGTAGCGCCAGTTCAGGCCCAGGCGGTGCACCAGCCCGTCCACCTGCTGCCGCCGCAGGTCCACCAGCTCCAGCGGCCGGGTGAGCACGGGCCGCGAGGAGAGGCGGTCCAGGTGGCCGCGCAACGCCGCCACCCTCTGCCGCGCGGCGAGCCCCAGGCGGTGCGCCAGGTTGGCGATGGTGGCCGCCAAGGCGGCCCGCT
>JBBIPI010000009.1:0-22810 GCA_037442985.1 Clostridiales bacterium | reverse complement strand
AGAACCGCCTTTACATAGCAACGGCTTACGTGAACGAAGGTCCGTCCCTGAAGCGGATCCGGCCGGAGATGCGGGGGCAGGCGTTCCCGATCCGGAAGCGGACCAGCCACATCACCGTGGTGCTGCGCGAACGGGGGGAGGGCTGACATGGGCCAGAAGGTGCATCCCAAGGCGCTGCGTCTTGGCCTGATCCGCGGCTGGGACTCGCGTTGGTTCAGCAAAAAGGAATACGCCCGGCTGCTCCACGAGGACATCCGGCTCCGGGACTACATCAAGGAGCGCCTCTACGACGCCGGGATCTCGCGCATCGAGATCGAGCGCGCCGCCAGCCGGGTGACCATCAACATCCATGCGGCCCGGCCCGGCATGGTGATCGGCCGGGGCGGGGCCGGCGTGGAGAGCCTCCGGCACGACCTGGAGCGGATGACGGGCCGCCAGGTGTCGCTCAACATCCTCGAGGTGAGGGTGCCCGAGCTGGACGCCCAGATCGTGGCGGAGAACGTGGCCGCCCAACTGGAGAAGCGCATGCCCTTCCGCCGGGTCATGAAGCAGGCGGTGGCGCGCGCCATGCGCGCCGGGGCCAAGGGGTGCAAGGTGATGGTCTCCGGGCGGCTGGGCGGCGCCGAGCTGTCCCGCACCGAGTGGACGGCGGAGGGGTCCGTCCCCTTGCACACGTTCAGGGCGGACGTGGACTACGGCTTCGCCGAGGCGTTCACCACCTACGGTCAGATCGGCGTGAAGTGCTGGATCAACCGCGGCGAGGTGCTGCCGGAGAAGCAGGCGGCCCCGGCGGCGCAGCGCCACGAACCACAACCCAGGGCCGAGGCGGCTACCGAGGCCGCGGAAGGGGGCGCCGGCGATGCTTCAGCCCAGGCGCACTAAGTACCGCAAGCAGCACCGGGGACGCATGAAGGGCGTGGCGGCCCGCGGCAACACGGTGGCCTTCGGGCAGTACGGGCTGCAGGCCCTGGAACCGGCCTGGATCACCGACCGCCAGATCGAGGCCGCCCGGGTGGCGCTGACCCGTCACATCCGCCGCGGCGGCAAGGTGTGGATCCGCATCTTCCCGGATAAGCCCTACACCAAGAAGCCCGCGGAGACGCGCATGGGCAGCGGCAAGGGCTCGCCGGAGTACTGGGTGGCCGTGGTCAAGCCCGGACGGGTGATGTTCGAGCTGGCGGGCGTGCCGGAAGACGTGGCGCGCGAGGCGATGCGCCTGGCCGGCCACAAGCTGCCCATCCGCACCCGTTTCGTGAAGCGCGCGGAGGACGAAGCGCAGGCGGGTGAGGCCGGTGAAGGCTAGGGAACTGGCCGGGCTGACGGACGGGGAGCTGGCCCGGCGGTTGGAGGAGCTGGAGGAGGAGGCGTTCAACCTCCGCTTCCAGCGCGCCGCGGGCGAGGGAGTCAAGGCAGGCCGGCTGCGCCAGATCCGCAGGGAGATCGCCCGCATCAAGACGGTGCAGCGCCAGCGCCAGCTCCAGGCGCGATGAGGGAAGGTGGCGGCGGTGGAACGCAAGAAGCGCAAGACGCTCGTGGGCACGGTGGTGAGCGACCGCATGGACAAGACGGTGGTCGTGGCCGTGGAGAGGATCTGGGTTCATCCCCTCTACGGGAAGCGGCTGCGGCGGACGAAGCGCTACAAGGCCCACGACGAGAACAACGAGTGTCGCGTGGGCGACCGGGTGCGGCTCATGGAGACGCGCCCCCTCTCGCGCGAGAAGCGCTGGCGGGTGTGCGAGATCCTTGAAAGGGCGCGGGAGACATGATCCAGGTCCAGACGCGGTTGAACGTGGCGGACAACACCGGGGCCAGGGAGCTCATGGTGATCCGGGTGCTCGGCTCCTCCAATCGCCGGTACGCTAACATCGGCGACGTCGTCGTCTGCTCCGTCAAGGAGGCCACGCCCGGAGGGGTGGTCAAGAAGGGCGACGTGGTCAAGGCCGTCATCGTCCGCTCCCGCCACGGCGTCCGCCGGGAGGACGGCTCGTACTTGAAGTTCGACGACAACGCGGCGGTGATCCTGCGGGGCGACGAGCGCGAGCCGCGGGGCACGCGCATCTTCGGTCCGGTGGCCCGGGAGCTGCGCGACCGGGAGTTCATGCGGATCATCTCGCTGGCGCCGGAGGTGCTGTGAGGTGGGGAAGCTGCACGTGCGCCGCGGCGACGAGGTCATGGTCATCTCCGGCAAGGACCGGGGTAAGAAGGGCAAGGTGGTGCGCGTCCTGCCCGACCGGGGGCGCGTGGTGGTGGAGGGCGTCAATATCGTCAAGAAGCACCGCCGGCCCAGGGGGAACGTGATGCAGGGCGGCATCGTCGAGGAGGCCGCGCCCATCCACGCCTCCAACGTGATGCTCGTCTGCCGCCGATGCGGGAAGCCGGCGCGCACGGGCGCCCGCTTCCTCGGGGACGGCCGCAAGGTGCGGGTCTGCCGCCGCTGCGGCGAGGACGTCGACCAGTGAGCGCCTTGGAGGGGAAGGGCGTGTCCAGGCTCAAGGAGCACTACGAGAAGAACGTCGTGCCGGCCCTGATGAAGCGGTTCGGCTACCGCAACGTCATGCAGGTGCCGCGCCTGGTGAAAGTGGTGGTGAACATGGGGGTCGGGGAGGCGGCGCAGGACGCGAAGGCGCTGGACGCCGCCGTCCAGGACCTCATGGCCATCACCGGCCAGCGCCCCCGGGTGACGCGGGCCAAGCGGTCCATCGCCGGCTTCAAGATCCGCGCCGGCATGCCCGTAGGGGCCGCCGTCACCCTGAGGGGCAGGAGGATGTACGATTTCCTGGAGCGCCTGATGTACCTCGCCCTGCCGCGGGTGCGGGACTTCCGCGGGGTGTCCCCGCACGGCTTCGACGGGCGCGGCAATTACTCCCTCGGGCTCAGGGAGCAGGTGGTCTTCCCCGAGATCGACTACGACAAGGTGGACCGCATCCGGGGCATGGACATCTGCATCGTGACCACGGCCAGGACCGACGAGGAGGCGCGGGAGCTGCTGGAACTGCTCGGCATGCCCTTCCGCGGCTCCCGCCCCGTGCCGGCGGCCGAGGGTCAGGTCGGCTAGGCCAGGAAGGAGCAAGAGGCGTTGGCGCGCAAGGCTTTGATCGAGAAGGCGAAACGGGAGCCCAAGTTCGCGGTCCGGCGGCGGAACCGCTGCCTGCGCTGCGGTCGACCCCGCGGATACATGCGCAAGTTTGCCCTGTGTCGGCTCTGCTTCCGGCAGCTGGCCCACAGGGGCGAGATCCCGGGGATCAAGAAGGCCAGCTGGTGAGAGGGACTGGGAGGGACCGACGGTGACGATGACCGACCCCATCGCGGATCTGCTCACGCGCATCCGCAACGCCAACATCGCCTTCAGGGAGCAGGTCGAGGTGCCCCTCTCCAAGGTGAAGTTGGCGGTGGTCCAGATTCTGAAGGATGAAGGTTTCATCCGCGACTTCCACGTGGACGGGAAGCGGCGCGTGATCCGCATCTTCCTACGCTACGGTCCCAACCGGACCAGGGTCATCCGCGGGTTGCGGAGGGTCTCCAAGCCGGGGAGGCGCGTCTACCGGAAGAAGGAGGAGTTGCCGCGCGTGCTCGGGGGACTGGGGATCGCCATCGTCTCCACGCCCAAGGGCATCCTCACCGACAGCCGCGCGCGGCAGGAGGGCGTGGGCGGCGAGGTCCTCTGCTACGTCTGGTGAACCCCGGAGGAGGTGTTGCGCGTGTCTCGGGTCGGCAAGCGTCCCATACCGATCCCCCCGGGCGTCCAGGTGACCGTTGAGGGCCAGACGGTGCGGGTGAAGGGTCCCAAGGGCGAGTTGGAGCACACCTTGCCCGCGGAGGTCTCCGCCGTCGTGGACGGGGGTCAGCTACGGGTGGCGCGGCGCGACGAGGAGCGCCGCTCGCGGGCCCTGCACGGGCTGAGCAGGAGCCTCCTGGCCAACATGGTCCTGGGCGTCTCCCAGGGCTTCGAGAAGGGCCTCGAGATCCACGGGACGGGCTACCGCGCCAGCAAGTCCGGGCGCAAGGTGGTCCTCCACGTCGGGTTCTCCCACCCCGTGGAGTTCGAACCCCCACCGGGGGTGGAGATCGAGGTGCCCTCGCCGACCACGCTGGTGGTCAAGGGCTGCGATAAGCAGCTCGTCGGGCAGGTGGCGGCCAACCTGCGGGCGGTGCGCAAGCCCGAGCCGTACCTGGGCAAGGGCATCCGCCTCGCGGGCGAGCGGATCCGCCGCAAGGCCGGCAAGGCCGGCAAGGCCGGCAAGAGGTGAGGGCGATGGCTAAGCTCGGAAAGAAGGAGAGAAGGGAGCGGCGCCACCTGCGGGTGCGGAAGCGGGTGGTGGGCACGCCGCTGCGCCCGCGGCTCAACGTCTTCCGTAGCGCCCGGCACATCTACGCCCAGATCATCGACGACACCGCCGGGCACACGCTGGTGGCCGCGTCGACCCTCGATCCCGAGGTGCGGGCGGGCCTGAACGGCGGCGGCAAGGTGGGCGCGGCCCGGCTGGTGGGCGAGGTCATCGGCCGGCGGGCGCTGGCGGCAGGGATCACCCGCGTCGTCTTCGACCGGGGCGGTTACCGCTATCACGGCCGGGTGGCGGCGCTCGCCGAGGGGGCGCGCTCGGCCGGGCTCCAGTTCTGAGGCACGGCCGCGGCAAGAGGAGGAATGGGCTTGACCAGGCTTGGGGAGAGCGAGGAGAAGGACAAGGAGCTGCAGGAGAGGGTCGTCGCCATCAACCGCGTGTCCAAGACGGTGGCCGGCGGCAGGCGCTTCAAGTTCAGCGCCCTGGTGGTGGTCGGCGACGGCGAGGGGCGGGTCGGCGCCGGGCTGGGCAAGGCCCAGGAGATCCCCGATGCCATCCGCAAGGGGATCCAGGAGGCCAAGAAGAACCTCTTCCGGGTTCCCCTCACGGGGGCGACCATCCCGCACGAGGTGCTGGGGGAGTTCGGCCCGGCGCGCGTGTTGCTCAAGCCGGCGCGCCCCGGCACCGGGGTCATCGCCGGGGGTCCGGTGCGGGCGGTGGCGGAGCTGGCCGGGATCCACGACCTGCTCAGCAAGTCCCTCGGCACCTCCAACCCCATCAACGTGGTGTACGCCACCGTCGAGGCCCTGAAGCAGCTCCGGTCGCCCGAGGAAGTGGCGCGGCTGCGCGAGAAGCCGGTCGGCGCGCCGCGCGCGGTGTGAGGAGGCGCGGCAGGTCATGACCGGTCTGCACGAGCTGGTCAGGCACAGCCCGCGGAAGCGGCGCAAGCGGGTGGGCCGCGGTCCGGGGTCGGGGCACGGGAAGACGTCGACCCGCGGCCACAAGGGGCAGAAGGCCCGTTCGGGGGGCGCCAAGGGACCGGGTTTCGAGGGCGGCCAGATGCCGCTGCAGCGGCGCCTCCCGCGGCGCGGGTTCAACAACGCCCGCTTCAAGAAGAAGTTCGCGGTCGTGAACGTCGCCGCCCTCAACGTCTTCGAGGACGGGACCGTCGTCACCCCGGAGGCGCTGGTGGCGCGGCGGATCGTGCGGAGGATTGCCGACGGGGTGAAGGTGCTCGGCGACGGGGTGCTGGAGCGGTCGCTCACGGTCCGCGCCCACGCCTTCAGCCGGGAGGCGCGCGCCAAGATCGAGGCAGCCGGCGGCCAGGCCGAGGTCATCTGACGGACGGGAGGACGGGTCACGAGTGGGCGCGGTCACAGTGGCGGGCGGGATGCAGCGGGCCATGCAGGTGCCTGACCTGAGGCGCCGCCTGTTCTTCACCCTCTGGATGTTCTTCATCTTCCGGCTGGGGGCCCACGTCCCCGTGCCCGGGGTGGACCCGCGCCGCATCGAGGAGCTGTTCGCTACGGGCACCCTCTTCGCGTTCCTCGACGTGTTCGCCGGCGGCGCCCTGCGCGCCTTCAGCGTGTTCGCCATGAGCATCATCCCCTACATCAACGCCTCGATCATCATGCAGCTCCTGACCGTCGTCGTGCCCACCTTCGAGCGCTGGGCCAAGGAGGGTTACGAGGGGCGCAAGCGCCTCACCCAGTGGACCCGGTACGGGACGGTGGTGCTCGCCCTGATCCAGGGCTTGGCCGTGGCCTTCTTCCTGCGGTCCCAGGGCGCCCTCCTCTCCGGGGGGCCGGCTTCCCTCGCCGTCATCGTCATCGCCCTCACCGCGGGCACCACGTTCCTCATGTGGCTCGGGGAGCAGATCACGGAGAAGGGCATCGGCAACGGCATCTCGCTGCTCGTCTTCGCGGGCATCGTCTCGCGGCTGCCCGCCGGCTTGGGCAACCTGGTCAAGCTCTACGAGGGCGGGCGGATCAACGCCTTCAACATCCTGGTCATGATCGTCCTGGGGCTGGTCGTGATCGCGGGGGTAGTCTGGGTGCAGCAGGGGCAGCGCCGCATCCCGGTGCACTACGCCAGGCGGGTCGTGGGGCGGCGGGTCTACGGCGGGCAGTCCACGCACATCCCCATCCGCGTGAACCAGGCGGGTGTCATCCCAGTCATCTTCGCCGCCTCGGTCCTCGCTTTCCCGACGACCCTCGCCCAGTTCATCCAGCACCCCTGGGCGCGGGCCGTGGCCAACGCCCTCAACTTCGGGACGGCCCTCTACACGGTCCTCTTCGCCCTGCTGGTGATCCTCTTCACGTACTTCTACACGGCCATCATCTTCAATCCCAACGACGTGGCGGAGAACATCAAGAAGTACGGGGGCTTCATCCCGGGGCTGCGCCCGGGCCGCCCGACGTCGGAGTACCTGGCGCGGGTGCTGGAGCGGATCACGCTCCCCGGGGCTCTCTTCCTGGCCTTCATCGCCGTCCTCCCCGTGTTCTTCGCCGGGTTGACGAACATCCCGAACGTGTACTTCGGGGGGACGGCGCTGCTCATCGTGGTCGGCGTCTCGCTGGAGACGATGAAGCAGGTGGAGGCGCACCTGGTCATGCGCCACTACCAGGGCTTCATGAAGTGACGCGCGAGCGGGGAGGGGTTGTAGGGTGCGGTTGGTGTTTCTGGGCGCCCCGGGCGCCGGCAAGGGCACGCAGGCCGTCCGCCTGGCCGAGGCGGAGGGCATAGCCCACGTGGCGACGGGGGACATGTTCCGGCAGGCGGTGCGGGACGGCACGCCGCTCGGCCAGGAGGTGAAGCGCTACCTGGACCAGGGGCAACTCGTCCCGGACGAGGTGACCATCGCGCTGGTGCGGGAACGCCTCTCGCGTCCCGACTGCCAGGGCGGCTTCGTGCTCGACGGGTTCCCGCGGACCGTGGCCCAGGCGGAGGCCCTGGACCGGATGCTGGAGGAGATCGCGGCGCCGCTGGACTGCGTGCTGGAGCTGGAGGTACCCGAGGAAGAACTGGTCAAGCGCCTGTCGGGCCGGAGGGTTTGCTCGGCTTGCGGCGCCAACTATAATATTTGCTCGCATCCTCCGGCGGCAGAGGGGCGGTGTGACCGCTGCGGCGGCATGCTGATTCAGCGGAGCGACGATGCCGAGGACACCGTGAGGCAGCGCTTGCAGGTCTACCGGGCCCAGACGCTGCCTTTGAGCGACTATTATCGCCGGCAGGGAAAGCTGCGGGCGGTGGACGGCGCCCAGGCCCCCGAGGCGGTCGCGGCCGCGATCAGGGAAGCGGTCCGCTCCTGCGGCCGGGGAGGGGCCGGATCGTCCTGAAGACGGACGAGGAGATCGCGGTCATGCGGGAGGCAGGGCGGCTGGTGGCCCTCTGCCACCAGGTGGTCGCCGAGGCCATCCGCCCGGGCGTCACCACGCGCGAGCTGGACCGGATCGCCGAGGAGTTCATCCGCAAGAACGGTGGCATCCCCACCTTCAAGGGCTACTTCGGCTATCCGGCGAGCATCTGCGTCTCCGTCAACGACGAGGTGGTGCACGGCATCCCCGGGCCGCGGGTGCTGCGGGAGGGCGACATCGTCAGCGTGGACATCGGCGTCACCTATAAAGGGTTCGTGGGCGATGCCGCCTTCACCTGGCCGGTGGGGAAGGTCAGCGAGCTGGCGCGCCGGCTCCTGGATGTCACCCGCGAGGCGCTGGCCGCGGGGATCGCCCAGTCCCGGCCGGGCAACCGGTTGACCGACATCTCCCATGCCGTGCAGACGCTCGCGGAGGCCCACGGGTTTTCGGTGGTGCGCGAGTTCGTCGGGCACGGCATCGGCAGGCAGATGCACGAGGAGCCTCAGGTGCCGAACTACGGGCCGCCCGGCCAGGGGCCGACTCTGCTTCCCGGCATGGTCCTGGCCATCGAGCCGATGGTCAACGCCGGCGGTGCGGAGGTCTGGGTGGACAAGGACCGTTGGACGGTGCGGACGCGTGATGGCAGCCTGTCGGCCCACTTCGAGCACACCGTGGCCATCACGCGGGACGGGCCCCAGATCCTGACCTTGCCTTGATGGGGGGGGGGCGGGGTGTGGATCTCCCGGACCTGCAGCCGGGCCAGGTGGTGCTCTCCCTGGCCGGGCGCGACCGCGGACGCAGGATGATCGTGCTCAGGGTGGTCGACGACCGCTACGTGCTGGTCGTGGACGGGGAGCTGCGGCGGCTGCAGCACCCCAAGCGCAAGAACCGCAGGCACCTGCAGCCCCAGGGCGCGGTGGCGCACGAGGTGGCGCGCAAGGTGGCGGAGGGGCGCCCGGTGACGGACGCGGAGGTCCGGGAGGCGCTCCAGCGGTTGGCCGAGGGAGGCCGTGATGGCGAAGAAGGACGTGATTGAGGTTCAGGGGACGGTGGTGGAGCCCCTGCCCAACGGCATGTTCCGGGTGGAGCTGGAGAACGGCCACCGGGTGCTGGCGCACGTCTCGGGCAAGATCCGGATGCACTTCATCCGCATCCTGCCCGGGGACAAGGTGACGGTGGAGCTATCCCCGTACGACCTGACGCGGGGCAGGATCACCTACCGTCTCAAGGGATGAGGAGATGAGCCGATGAAGGTGCGCCCGTCGGTAAAGAGGATATGCGAGAAGTGCAAGATCATCCGCCGCCACGGGCGGGTGCTCGTGATCTGCGAGAACCCGAAGCACAAGCAGAAGCAGGGCTAGGAGGTCAGGGCCATGGCACGGATCGCAGGGGTTGACCTGCCCAGGGAGCGGCGCATCGAGGCCGCCCTGCCCCTCATTTACGGGATCGGCTGGTCGCGCGCCCGGGAGATCCTGGCGCTGGCGGGCGTCAACCCCGACACGCGCGTCAAGGATCTCACCGAGTCGGAGGTGGCCCGCCTGCGCGAGATCATCGACCGGAACTACAAGGTCGAGGGCGAGCTGCGCGCCGAGGTCCAGATGAACATCCGGCGGCTGATGGATATCGGCTGCTACCGGGGTTTGCGCCACCGGCGCGGCTTGCCCGTGCGCGGGCAGCGGACGCGGACCAACGCCCGCACGCGCAAGGGGCCGCGCAAGACGGCCGGCAGCGGCCGGCGCAAGGTGCAGAAGTGAGGAGGTAGCGGGGTTGGCCGAGCAGAGGCAGCAGAGGCGGCGGGCGGGCCGCGTCCGCAAGCGGGAGCGCAAGCAGGTGGACCGCGGCATCGCCCACATCAAGTCGACGTACAACAACACGATCGTGACCATCACCGACCTGCAGGGCAACGCCATCGCCTGGGGTAGCGCCGGGGTCAACGGCTACACGGGCTCCAAGAAGGGGACCCCCTACGCCGCGCAGCTGGCGGCCGAGTACGCGGCCCGCGCCGCGATGGAGCATGGGATGCGCGAGGTGGAGGTGCGGGTCAAGGGGCCCGGTCCCGGGCGCGAGGCCGCGATCCGCGCCCTGCAGGCCAGCGGGCTCGAGGTGACGGTGATCAAGGACGTGACGCCCGTGCCGCACAACGGCTGCCGGCCGCCCAAGCGGCGTCGGGTCTAGGAGGGGTGCGAGAGTGGCCAGGCAACGGGGGCCCGTGTGCAAGCTCTGCCGGCGGGAGGGCGTGAAGCTGTACCTCAAGGGGGAGCGCTGCTACAGTCCCAAGTGCTCCGTCGAGCGCCGCGCCTACCCGCCGGGCCAGCACGGCGAGGCCAAGCGCAAGCTTTCCGAGTACGCGCTGCACCTGCGCGAGAAGCAGAAGGCCCGCCGCATCTACGGCGTGCTGGAGCGCCAGTTCCGGCGCTACTTCGCCCGCGCGGCGCGCGCCCGGGGGGTGACCGGCGAGACGTTGCTCCAGCTGCTCGAGCGGCGCCTGGACAACGTCGTCTACCGCCTGGGCTTCGCCAGCTCGCGGGCCGAGGCGCGGCAACTGGTGAGCCACGGGCATTTCGAGGTCAACGGGCGCAAGGTGAACATCCCCTCCTATCAGGTGCGGCCGGGCGACGAGGTGGCGGTCAGGGAGAAGTCGCGCTCCCTACCGCGCTTCCAGGAGATCCGGGAGATGATGGCCGGGAGGCGCGCCCCGGACTGGCTGGCGGTCGACGTCGAGGCCATGAAGGGGACGGTGCTGCGGTTGCCGGCCCGCGAGGACATCGACGTGCCCGTGAAGGAGCAACTGATCGTCGAGCATTACTCGCGTTGAGGGAGGAGTCGGGGTGCTGGAACTGCAAAAGCCGCGCGTTCAGTACGAGGAGCTGTCGCCCGACGGCAAGTACGGGCGCTTCATCATCGAGCCGCTCGAGCGCGGGTACGGCATCACGCTCGGCAACTCCTTGCGGCGCGTGCTGCTGTCTTCCTTGCCGGGGGCCGCGATCACGTCCGTGAAGATCGACGGCGCCCTGCACGAGTTTACCACGCTGCCCGGGGTGGTCGAGGACGTCACCGAGATCATCCTGAACCTGAAGGAGGTCGTCTTCAGGAGCCACAGCCCCGAGCCCAAGACGGTGCGCCTCGACGTCGAGGGGGAGGCGGAGGTCACGGCCGGCGACATCATCACCGACGCCGACGTGGAGGTGATCAACCCCGACCACCACATCGCCACGGTGGACCGCGGCGGGCGGCTGCGCATGGAGATGACGGTGGAGCAGGGACACGGTTACGTGCCTGCCGAGCGGAACAAGAAGCCGAACCAGCCCATCGGCGTCATCCCCGTCGACTCGATCTTCTCGCCGGTGCGGCGCGTGAACTACCGCGTGGAGAACACCCGCGTGGGCCAGGTGACCAACTACGACCGCCTGCTCCTGGACGTGTGGACGAACGGGTCGCTCCGGCCGGACGAGGCGACGAGCCTGGCGGCGCGCATCCTGACGGAGCACCTCAACCTCTTCATCGGCGTGGGCGACGGCGCCCACGCCGTGGAGATGACGCGCAGCGAGGGCAACGAGCGGGCCAAGCTCCTCGAGATGGGCATCGACGAACTGGAGCTCTCCGTCCGCTCCTACAACTGCTTGAAGCGGGCCGGCATCAACACCATCGGGGAGCTGATCTCCAAGACCCCCGAGGAGATGATGAAGGTGAGGAACCTGGGCAAGAAGTCCCTCGACGAGGTCGAGGAGAAGCTAGCCCGCCTGGGGCTGCGCCTGCGCAGCCCCGAGGAATGAGGGGGAGAACGCCATGCCTGGTGCCAAGCTGGGCAGGACGAGCGACCAGCGGCGGGCGCTGCTCCGCAACATGGTCACGGCCTTCCTGGCCGAGGAGCGTATCCAGACGACGGAGGCCAAGGCCAGGGAAGTGAAAGCCGTGGCCGAGAAGATGATCACCCTGGCCAAGCGGGGGGATCTGCACGCCCGCCGGCAGGCGGCCGCCTACCTGCTGGACGAGGACGTGGTGAAGAAGCTGTTCGACACCCTCGGGCCCCGCTATGCCGACCGACCGGGAGGATACGCGCGCATCCTGAAGGTGGGGCCGCGGCGGGGGGACGCCGCGCCCATGGCCGTGCTGGAGCTGGTGTGAGCGCCAAGCACGTCGTCCTCACCGTGGCTTACGACGGCACGGCCTACTGCGGGTTCCAGCGCCAGCGGCCCGGCCCGAAGGCGTCGATCCAGGAGGTGCTGGAGGGGGCCATCGGGCGGGCGCTGGGCGCTCCGGTGCGCCTGGTGGGCGCCGGGCGCACCGACGCTGGGGTGCACGCCGAGAAGCAGGTGGTGAGCTTCCGCGCCGCGACCACCATCCCGCTGCCCCGCCTCCCTTACGCCGTGAACCGTTTCCTGCCCCCCGACATCGTGGTCACGGGTGCCCTGGAAGCAGGGGACCGGTTTCATCCCCGCTTCTCCGCGGCGAGCAAGGTCTACCGCTACACCATCTGGCGTGCCGAGTTCCCGTCGCCGTTCCTGCGGCGCTATTCCTGGCACCGTCCCGAGCCGCTGGACGTCGAGGCGATGCGCCGCGCGGCGTCCTTCCTGGTGGGGCGGCAGGACTTCGCCGCGCTGGGCGCAGCCGGGCGCCCGGTGCGCGACACGGTGCGCACGGTCTTCCGCTGCGAGGTAGAGGAGCGGCCACCCCTGCTGGTGGTGCGGGTGGAGGCGGACGGCTTCCTCTATAAGATGGTGCGGACCATCGTCGGGACGCTGGTGGAGGTGGGCCGGGGGAAGCTGGCCCCGGAGGGCGTCCGCGAGATCCTGGCCTCGCGGGACCGCCGGCGAGCCGGTCCCGCGGCGCCGGCGCTGGGCCTGTGCCTGGAGGACGTCCGCTACCACTCTGTTGACACGCCCGCAGGGCTATTGTAAACTGACCGACGTCATGGCGCCCGGAGGGGCGGAGGGATTCGCCTTGCGCACGTTCCGCACGTTCATGGCGAGGAAAGAGGACGTCCAGCGGAAGTGGTACGTGATCGACGCCGCCGGCAAGCCGCTCGGCCGCGTCGCCACCGCCGCCGCCACCCTGCTGCAGGGGAAGCACAAGCCGACCTACACCCCGCATGTGGACACGGGCGACTACGTGATCGTCGTCAACGCCGCGCGGGTCGTCCTCACCGGCAAGAAGCCCGAGAAGAAGGTGTACTACCACCACACGGGCTGGCCCAGGGGCCTGCGCGCCATCCTGGCCCGCGACCTCCTGCGGACCCGGCCGGAGCGCGCCGTGGAGCGGGCGGTGCGGGGCATGCTGCCGCGGGGCAGCCTGGGCAGGGCCATGTTCCGCAAGCTGAAGGTCTACGCGGGCCCGGATCACCCGCACGCGGCCCAGCAGCCCGAAGCCTGGGAGAGGGGGGACTGAGGTGGCCTACACCGTCCAGTACTGGGGCACCGGGCGGCGGAAGGAAGCGGTGGCGCGGGTGCGCCTCGTCCCCGGCAGCGGGCGGGTGGTGGTCAACCGCAAGCCTATGGAGCAGTACTTCCCGCTGCCCACCCTGCAGGCGCAGGTGCTCGAGCCCCTGCGGCTGACCGCCACCCTGGACAAGTACGACGTCATCGCCAACGTCCGCGGCGGCGGCATCTCCGGCCAGGGTGCTCTTCCGATCTACGGCGTGGCGCGGGCGCTCCTCCAGCTCGACGAGTCCTTGCGCCGGACGCTGCGGAAGGCCGGGCTGTTGACGCGCGACCCGCGGGTCAAGGAGCGGCGCAAGTATGGCCTCAAGAAGGCCCGCAAGGCGCCGCAGTGGGCGAAGCGCTGACGCGTTCCCGCGGCTGCGGCGGGTGCGCGCACGCTGGGGCGGCGGGATGGCCGCCCTTTGTTGGTCTCAGAGCCGGGCCGCCAGCACCGCTTCCTCGAGGAATTGGGTGTGTACTCGTCCCGCCTGGAAGTCGGGGTGGTTGAGCACCGCCTGGTGCACCGGGATCAGCGTCTTGATCCCCTCGATGCGGAACTCGGCCAGGGCGCGCAGGGCGCGCCGTATGGCCTCGTCCCTGTCCTGGCCCCAGACGATCAGTTTGGCCAGGAGCGAGTCGTAGAACGGCGGGACGCTCGAGCCCTGGGCCACGCCGCTGTCGACCCGCACCCAGGGCCCGCCGGGCGGGCTGTAGCGGGTGATCGTCCCCGGGCTCGGCCGGAAGCGGTTGTCGGGGTCCTCGGCGGCGATGCGGCATTCGATGGCCCACCCCCGGGGGCGGATGTCCTCCTGCCGCCAGCGCAGCCTCTCCCCGGCCGCGATGCGGATCTGCTCCTTGACCAGGTCGATGCCGGTGATCATCTCCGTCACCGGGTGCTCCACCTGGATGCGGGTGTTCATCTCACAGAAGTAAAAATGGCCGTGCTTGTCCACCAGGAACTCCACGGTCCCGGCGTTGGTGTACCCCACGGCCCTGGCCACCCTGACCGCCGCCGCGCAGATGGCCTCCCGCAGCTCGGGCGTCAGGGCGGGGGAGGGCGCCTCCTCCAGGATCTTCTGACGGCGCCGCTGCACCGAGCACTCGCGCTCGTACAGGTGGATGACCTCCCCGTAGCGGTCGGCGAGCACCTGCACCTCGACGTGCCGTGGCTCCTCCAGGTACTTCTCCAAATAGATCTCGCCGTTGCCGAAGTATCGCTCGGCCTCGCGGGCGGCCGCCTCGAGGACCTCCCTCAGCTCCCCCTCGTTCCCCGCCACGCGGATGCCCCGGCCGCCCCCGCCGTAGGCCGCCTTGACCAGCACCGGGTAGCCCAGCTCCGCCGCCGTGCGCAAGGCGTCCTCGGCCGACTCCACCGTGCCGGCCGTGCCCGGCACGACGGGGACGCCGGCCTGGAGGGCGGCCTGGCGGGCGAAGGCCTTGGACCCCATGCGCTCTATGACCTCGGGCTCCGGTCCGATGAAGTCGATGCCCCAGTTCCGGCAGACGGCGGCGAAGTGGGGGTTCTCGGAGAGGAACCCGTAGCCGGGGTGGATGGCCGTCGCGCCTGCCCTGACCGCCGTCTCGACGATAGCCGATACGTTGAGGTAGCTCTGCGTGTCGGGCGCGGGCCCGACGCAGTAGGCCTCGTCGGCGAACTGGACGTGCAGCGCGTCGCGGTCGGCTTCGGAGTAGATGGCCACCGTCGCGATGCCCAGCTCCCGGCAGGCGCGCATCACCCGCACCGCGATCTCGCCCCGATTGGCCACCAGGATCTTCGTGTACAAAGTCGCCTGCCCCCTTCCGGCTGTGAGCGATTCGCGGCTATGGGGGCGAAAACCTCCCGCCCCTCGGGGGACCCCGCTGCGCCCGGCCCCGTTGCATAATTATAACCGCGGAGGTATATTTGTTAGGCGTTGACTCCGCGGGGCGAGCGCCCGGAGCGGCGCAGAGGTTCAGGTTGCCGGAGGTTTCCCGGGATGGTTGCACGCTGGACGGAAGTGGAGGCTGACGCGGCCGCCGTCGCCTGCGGGGAGGCGGCCAGCAGCATCAGGGGTCGTCACCTGTTGCGCGTGGCGGACCTCTCCCCCGAGGAGGTGGTGCTGATCGTCGCCGGCGCCGCCTGGTGGAAGGCGCGGCGCCGGGAAGGCAACGCTCCCGCGCCCCTCGCGGGGAAGGTCCTGGGGATGATCTTCACCAAGCCCTCGACGCGGACGCGCGTCTCGTTCCAGGCGGCCGTGTCCCGCCTCGGCGGGCAGGCGCTGTCGCTGGGCGTCAACGAGCTGCAGCTCGGCCGGGGCGAGACCGTGGCCGACACGGCCCGGGTCCTCTCCCGCTACCTGGACGGCCTCCTCGTCCGCACCTACGCCCAAGAGGAGGTCGAGGAGCTGGCTGCCCACTCGGCCGTCCCGGTCATCAACGGTCTGACCGACCGCTACCACCCCACCCAGGCTCTGGCCGATCTGCTCACCGTGCGGGAGCGGTTCGGCGGCTGGCGGGGGTTGAAGCTGGCCTACGTGGGTGACGGCAACAACGTGGCCCGCTCGCTCATGATGGCGGCCGCCAAGGTGGGCATGGAGGTGGTCGTGGCCGCGCCGCCGGGGTATGAGCCGGAGGCGGAGGAGGTGGCGGCGGCGCAGGCCCAGGCCAGCGCCACCGGCGGGAGCGTGACGGTCACGCACGACCCCCGCGAGGCGGTGGTGGGCGCCCACGTGGTCTACACGGACGTGTGGGCGAGCATGGGCCAGGAGGCGGAGCGTGCCCGGCGCCTGGCCGTCTTCCGCCCCTATCAGGTCAACGAGGAGCTGTTCGCCCTGGCCCGTCCCGAAGCCGTCTTCATGCACTGCCTGCCGGCGCACCGGGGGGAGGAGGTGACCGACGCGGTCCTCGACGGGCCGCCGTCCCTGGTCTACGAGCAGGCGGAGAACCGCCTCTACGTCTTCCAGTCGCTCCTCACCCTGTTGATCGGCTGAAGCTCCCCCGCAGCCGCTGGCAGGTCCGCTGTCGCTGGACGGGCGCGACGAGGTCCGCAGCCGCCTCCGCGGGGTGGGGACGGGCTGCGGACCTCCGCCGCCTCAGCGCGTCCCGAACCCGGCGAAGGCGCCCTCCCGGGTCGGCTCGCCCCACGCGGGGGCCGGGGCGTATCCCCAGCCCTGGCCGGGTGCGGGCAGGTTGTGCATGGCCGTGCCGACATCCTGCTGCAGGTTGCGGATGGCGTTCTGGAACCACTGGATCGTGTGCGTGTCCGCCGCCCGGGGCTGGTACCAGCCCTTCCGGTTCATGTAGTCGAACACGCGCCGCGCCAGGTCGTGGACCTCGTCGTGCATCTGCAGCAAGGACTGGCGCACCTGGGGGTGCAGGGCCTCCAGCGCCGCCCAGTGGTAGCGCTCGGCGATGGCCTTCTCGGTGATCAGCACGTCAGCGGCCAGTTCCTTGTCTCCGAGCAGTGGCGTCATAGGTGACATCACTCCTCCCGAGCATCCTTTGCGGTCTCAGACGCCGGTGGCGCGGGCGATGAGGTCCACGTGCCGCCGGTGGGTCTCGGCCAAGTCCCGGCACAGGCGCTGGAACTCCGCATCCTGGCTCATCCGTTCGAAGGCGAGCAGCTTGCGGACGGCCAGCGCCTCGGCCTTGGCGCACTCCTCCACCCACCAGGTCTCCGTGTGCGTGAGCGCCATGGCGATCACCCCCTCGGATCCGCTTCTGCCACGCGGTAACCGCAATTAAGTTGCCTGAACGGCTGCGCCTCCATGCGTCTCCTCCTTGTGGTCGTCCGGGCGTAGCGGTACAATGGGCGCGCGGAAACGGGGGTGCTGGTCACGCTTACGACGGTGCTCACCATCTTGCTCGTCATCTTCTCCCTGGGGCTGATCGCCGTGGTGATCCTGCAGTCGGGCCGGAGCGCGGGTCTCTCCGGCGCCATCGCCGGCGGGGCGGAGGCGATCTTCGGGAAGAAGAAAGGCTTGGACGACTTCCTCGCCCGGCTCACCGTGATCTTCGCGGCCGGCTTCCTCGTGACGGCCGTCGTCATCGCTGTCCTCGAACGGTAACTCCGGGGGGTTCCGGCCCATGGTTCGTCGGCGTCGTCTCATGGTGGCGGTGCTGCTGGGCGCCTTCTTCTCGCTGGCGTCGGCCGCCGCAGCCCTGGCGCAGGAGGCGCCGGTCGCCCTGAGCCCCGAGCAGGAGAAGGAGGCGCGGGACATCGAGGGGCTGCTCATGTGTCCGGTCTGCCAGGGCCAGACGGTCCGGGAGTCCCAGTCCCCGGTGGCCCAGGACATCAAGGTCAAGATCCGGCAGATGCTGGCCGAGGGCAAGTCCCGCCAGGAGATCCTCGCCTACTTCGTGGACGAGTGGGGCGAAGGGATCCTCAGCCAGCCCCCGGCGCGGGGCGCCGGGCTGCTCGCCTGGGTGGCGCCGGTGGTGCTGCTGGCGCTCGGGGCCGGGGTGCTGGCCCGCTTCCTCCGCCGGCAGGGGGCGCCGCCCGCGGCTGCGGCGGAGCCGGCCACGCCCGAGGGTGAGCTGCGGCGGCTGGAGGAGCGCCTGAAGGACTACCTCTGAGGGCGAGGTGGTCGCCCTGGCCGACCGCGGCGAGGGCATCAAGGTGATCGCCGAGAACCGGAAGGCGCGCCACGACTTCCACATCGAGGAGACGTTCGAGGCGGGGATCGTGCTCACGGGCACCGAGATCAAGTCGGTGCGCGCCGGGCGGGTCCAGCTCCGGGACAGCCACGCCCTCGTGCAGAAGGGCGAGGTCTTCCTGTACAACGTGCACATCGCCCCCTACGAGCACGGGAACCGCTACAACCACGATCCCGACCGCCCGCGCAAGCTCCTCCTGCACCGGCGGCAGATCGACTACTTGGCCGGCAAGGTGCGCCTGCGCGGCTTCACCCTCGTGCCGCTGAAGATCTACCTGCGGCGCGGCAAGGCCAAGGTCGAGCTGGCGCTGGCCCGCGGCAAGCGGCTGCACGACCGGCGGGAGGCGATCGCCGAGCGGGAGGCGCGGCGCCGCATCGACCGCGCCCTCAAGGAGCACCTGACCGGCCGCGCCGTCCGGCCGCGGGAGCGGTGAACCGCTTTCACGACGGGAACCGGTCGGATACAATATATAAGGATCTACTGCGACGGGGGTGAGCGAGGTTCGACGTCGGCAGGGTGGGTCAGGGAAGCGAGCCGAGCCGCGACTCGTTAAACCGCGACGCACGATAAGTGCCAACGAGAAGTACGCTCTGGCTGCTTAAGGGATGAGCAGCCCGTCCGACGGTCCCGCTCCCGCCGGGGCCGGACGGGCGTCGGTGAAGCGGGATGTGCTGCCGCTGCCGGCCCGGTGGCGTGCGGCGAGACGCGAGGGCTGGCCGACGGCGGGTCCTGCCCCTGGGAGCCGCCGGAGGCGAGACGCCGAACAGGGGCTACGCTCGTAGACGCCCTGGCTGGCCCGCTGGCGGACGAGGGTGCAACTCCCTCCACCTCCACCATGACGACCACACGGCCCTCCGCGCGAGGGCTGTCGTTTTGTCCTGCGTATTCCCGCTGCGGGGACGAATATGATACTGTTAAGCTAATTTGGCAGCCCGCGTCGCCCGCCGGGCGGACAGGGGTGGGTGGCGATCCGCGACTCGAGGCCCATCGGGATGCTCGACTCGGGCGTAGGCGGCCTGGCCGTCGCCCGCGCCTTCCTGACCAGGCTGCCCGGCGAGCGGCTGGTGTACGTCGGCGACACGGCCCACTTCCCGTACGGCACCCGGCCGGCCGAGGAGGTGGTGAGCTGGGTGGCGGCCATCCTGGACGAGCTGGCCGGGGCGGGCGTCAAGATGGCGGTGATGGCCTGCAACACGGCCTCGGCGGTGGCGCTGCCGGTCCTGCGCGACCGTTATCCCTTCCCGGTGCTGGGTGTGATCGAGGCCGGAGCCCGCATGGCCGTGCGCCAGACGCGCAACGGGTGCATCGGGGTCCTGGCCACGGAGCGGACGGTGGCCAGCGGAGCCTACGAGCGGAGCATCGCCGCCTTGGAGCCGCGCTGCCGCGTCGTGGGCCGGGCGGCCCCCCGGCTGGTGACCATGGTCGAGGAGGGCATGCTGGAGCGGGATCCCGAGGGCTTCGACCCCGTCCTGGCCGAGCACGTGCGTCCCCTCGTGAAGGCGGGGGCGGACACGGTGATCCTGGGCTGCACCCACTTCCTCGCCTTGCAGGGGCGGATCGCACGGCTCTTCCCCGGGCTGGCGGTGGTGAACCCGGCCGCGGAGACGGCCGAGGAGGCGGCCGCCCTCCTGCAGGAGCGGGCGGCGCTGGCCGCGCCGAACGGCCTCCCGCGCCACCGCTTCCTGATCACGGGCCAGGACCTCGCCCACTTCGCCGACGTCGGCGCGCGGATCCTGGGCTTCCCCCTCGGCAGGATCGAGCGGTTGGCGCGGCCGGCGGCACACGCGCGTTAGCCCCGGAGGGAGCGAGACGGTGGAACGGATCGACGGTCGCAGGCCGGACGAGCTCCGGCCGGTCACCCTGACCCGCCACTACACGAAGTACGCCGAGGGATCGGTCCTGGTCACGATGGGGGACACCGTCGTGCTCTGCACGGCCACGGTGGAGAGCGGCGTTCCCCCCTTCCTGCGGGGAACCGGCCGCGGCTGGGTCACGGCCGAGTACGGCATGCTGCCGCGGTCGACGCCCGTGCGCACGCCCCGGGACGCGGCCAAGGGCCGGCAGGCCGGCCGCAGCCTGGAGATCCAGCGTCTCATCGGCCGCTGCCTGCGCGCCGTGCTCGTCCCCGAGGCCCTGGGCGAGAGGACCGTGTTCATCGACTGCGACGTGCTCCAGGCGGACGGCGGGACCCGCACCGCCGGAGTGACCGGCGCCTTCGTGGCCCTGGCCGACGCCCTGGAGCACCTGCGCCGGCAGGGGGAGCTGGCGGCCGCGCCGGGAGTGCCGCCCGGCTTCCTCCCCCTGAGGGGCTTCCTGGCGGCCGTGAGCGTCGGCGTGGTCCAGGGGGAGCTGCTGCTGGACCTCAACTTCCACGAGGACTCCCAGGCCCAGGTCGACCTGAACGTGGCCGGCACCGGGGAGGGGCTGCTGGTGGAGGTGCAGGGGACGGGGGAGGCCGCGCCCTTCGGTCGCGAGGACCTGACGCGCCTCCTGGACCTGGCCCAGGCCGGCATCGCCCGGCTGGTGGAGGCGCAGCGGGCGGCCCTGGGCGAGCTGGCGGCCCGCATCCGGGGAGGGCCGTCGCCCTCGTGAAGCGCCCCGTCGTGGTCGTGGCAACCCGCAACCCGGGGAAGGTGCGGGAGATGCGCGCCTTCCTGGACGAGCTCGGCCTGGACGCCCTCGGCCTGGACGCCTTCCCCGAGGTCCCGGAGGTGGAGGAAGACGGCACCACCTTCGCCGCCAACGCCCTGAAGAAGGCGCGGACGGTGGCGGCGGTCACCGGGCTGCCCGCCCTGGCCGACGACTCGGGCCTGGAGGTGGACGCCCTGGGCGGCCGTCCGGGCCTCTATTCCGCCCGCTTCGCCGGACCGGGAGCGAGCGACGAGGCCAACAACGCCAAGCTGCTCGCCGAGATGGCCGGCGTGCCGCCCGGACGGCGGTCGGCCCGCTACCGGGCGGTGGTGGCGCTGGTGGTGCCGGGCGCCGCCGGCCGCACCGGCTGGGAGGAGACGCGCGAGGCGACCTGCGAGGGGGAGATCCTCGCCTCCCCCAGGGGCACGGGCGGTTTCGGCTATGACCCGCTGTTCCTCGTCCCCGAGCTGGGCAAGACCTTCGCCGAGCTGACGCCCGAGGAGCGGCAAGCGGTGAGCCACCGCTTCCGCGCCCTGCGCGCCCTGCGCCCTGCCCTCGAGCGGCTGGCGCGGGAGGCCGCGGGTGATCGTATCATCTAGCCGGGGGTGCGTGCGGTGGCAGACCCGCAGCGGCGCTACTTCTTCCCCGTCGCCAGGCGCCTCGGGCGGCGTGGGCGGGTTCCTGCCGGGAGTAGGCCGGGGCCTGGGGCCGGGGTGGCAGCCGCCAAGTCAGCCCGCCGGGTAGTCGGCCAGCCGGCGCACATACGGTTTGCGCCCGGCCAGGTGCCGGACCAACTCCTCGTCCGCCGTCCAGAAGGGGCACGGCCCGCCTGCGGCCAGTTCCGCCGTGGCCAGGAAGGAGGCGTCGTACAGGGTGGGGAGGTCCAGCTCCGCGGCCAGTTCCCAGGACCGTCGGATGAGTGCTTCCGTGTTCAGGAATTGGACGCCCAGGCCGAGGAACGCCAGCCAGGCTCTCTCCATCTCCTCTTCCGTCAGGGCCCCCATCCGGACCTTCTGGCGCAGGGCGGAGCCCACCTCCGCCCAGGCGAAGGCGGGGGCGACGAGCGCGTCCTTGGATTGCTCGATCAGGGAGACAGCCTGAGGCACCCATGGTTCGGACTCGACCGAGACCCATTTGAGGAAGACGCTCGTGTCCAGGCAGACGTAGCTACTCATCAGTCCTGCCCCGCTGGCGCAAGCTGCGGACGACCTCGACGGAGTCGACGGGCCTGGCGTTCCGCCGCCGCAGCGCCTCCCTCAGCTCGGCAGCGACGCGGAGCGCTTCCTCGCGCCTCTTGACCCGGACGTACTGATCCAAGGCCTCCACCACGACCTCGTTGAACGGTTTGCCGAAGCCCTGGATCGCCTCGAACAAATCCTGGGGGATACGGACGGTGGATTGCTTGACCCCCATGAGAGTCACCTCCTGGCATCTCTATTTGACATTATAGCTAGAATCGCGGCGGGCTTTCGCGTTGAGGGTGGACCGCCCCTGTGCTACAATGCGTGGGAACACGACAGGAACCTCGAAGGCCTGATCCCCCATGTCCAAGGACCGCATCGTCATCCGCGGCGCCCGGCAGCACAACCTCAAGAACATCGACCTGGAGCTGCCCCGGGACCGGTTGATCGTGTTCACCGGCCTCTCCGGGAGCGGCAAGAGCTCGCTGGCCTTCGACACCATCTACGCCGAGGGGCAAAGGCGCTACGTGGAGTCGCTGTCGGCGTACGCCCGGCAGTTCCTGGGTCTGATGGACAAGCCCGACGTGGACTTCATCGACGGGCTCTCCCCCGCGATCTCCATCGACCAGAAGAGCGCCAGCCACAACCCGCGGTCGACGGTGGGCACGGTGACGGAGATCTACGACTACCTGCGCCTGCTCTACGCCCGCATCGGCCGCCCCCACTGCCCTCGGTGCGGCCGACCCATCTCCCAGCAGACGGTCGACCAGATGGTCGACCAGGTGCTGGCGCTGCCCGAGGGGAGCCGGGTCCAGGTCCTGGCCCCGCTGGTGCGCGGCCGCAAGGGGGAGCACCAGAAGGTGCTGGAGGACGCCCGGCGCGCCGGCTTCGTGCGCGTGCGGGTGGACGGCGAGGTGCGCGAGCTGGCCGAGGAGATCTCCCTGGACAAGAACCGCAAGCACACCCTCGAGGTGGTCGTCGACCGCCTGGTGGTCAGGCCCGGCGTCCAGGCGCGCCTGGCCGACTCGCTGGAGACCGCCCTGCGCTGGGGGCAGGGGTTGGCGCTGGTCCACGTCCTCGGGGGCGGCCCGGCGGGCGAGGAGCGGGAACTGCTCTTCAGCCAGAACCTGGCCTGCCCGGACTGCGGCGTCAGCCTGGGCGAGCTCACCCCGCGCCTCTTCTCCTTCAACAGCCCCTACGGCGCCTGCCCCGCCTGCGGCGGCCTGGGCGTGAAGATGGAGGTCGATCCCGACCTGGTCATCCCCGACCGGCGCAAGTCCCTGGCCGAGGGGGCGGTGGCGCCCTGGGCG
>JBBIPI010000008.1:0-24200 GCA_037442985.1 Clostridiales bacterium | reverse complement strand
ACCTCGGTGCAGGCGATCTATGTGCCGGCGGACGACTACACGGACCCCGCCCCGGTGACCACCTTCGCCCACCTGGACGCCACGACCCGCCTGGAGCGGGCCATCGCCGAGAAAGGCATCTACCCGGCCGTCGACCCGCTGGCGTCCACCTCGCGCATCCTCGACCCGAGCGTGGTGGGAGAGGAGCACTACCTGGTGGCGCGCGGGGTGCAGCAGGTGCTGCAGCGCTACAAGGAACTCCAGGACATCATCGCCATCCTGGGCATGGAGGAGCTGAGCGAGGAGGACAAGATCACGGTGGCGCGGGCGCGCAAGATCGAGCGCTTCCTCTCGCAGCCCTTCCACGTGGCGGAGCAGTTCACCGGGCTTCCGGGCAAGTTCGTGCCCGTGCGCGAGACGGTGCGCGGCTTCAAGGAGATCCTGGAGGGCAAGCACGACGACCTGCCCGAAGAGGCCTTCTACATGGTGGGGACCATCGACGAGGCCGTCGAGAAGGGCAAGCGCCTGCTGGCGGCCGTCGGCTAACGAGAGGTGGCGCGATGGCCAGGTCCTTCGAGCTGGAAGTGGTCACGCCGGAGCGCGTGGTCCTGCGCGAGACCGTGGACTTCGTCCTCGTCCCGAGCAGCGAGGGCCTCTACGGGATGCTGGCGGGGCACGCCCCCATGGTGGGGTTGCTCCGGCCCGGCGTCGTGCACTACCGACGGGGCGATGCCGAGGGCGTAGTGGCCGTCAGCGGCGGGTTCTTCGAGGTGGAGCCAGAACGCACCCTCATCCTGGCCGACGAGGCCGAGTTGCCCGAGGAGGTCGACGTGGAGGCGGCCATCGCCGAGCGGGACCGCGCCCGCCGGCTCCTGGAGGAAGGTGGCGACCAGGAGACGGTGCGGCAGGCCAAGGAGTCGTTGGAGCGTGCCCTGGCGCGGCTGCGGGCCGCGCAACGGGAGTAGGGCAGGTTCAGGCCGACTCCTGCTCGGCGGGGAGCGGTGCCCGGCGGATCTCCACCGTGTCGCCCGGCATCAGCGGCGTCTCCGCCGTCGCCGGCCGGCCGTTCACGCTTACGAGCAGCCGGTTCCCGAGACCCCCGTCCACTCCCGCGGCCCGCAAGGCTTCGCCCACGGTGCGCCAGGGGCGGACCTCCACCTCGTCCCTGTCCTGCAGCCTGTAATCCGGAGTCGCTGGTTCCCCGTTCACCAGCAGCAGGGGTTCGAGCCTCCTCTCCTCGCCCTCCAGCACCAGGGTCAAGGGGGCGAGCGGAGGCAGGACGTCCCTGACCGTCACCTCCGGCGGCGAGGGCTCCTCGGCCGGTTCCACCCGGAGCACGTCGCCGTCGCGGATGGGGTTGTCCAGCTCGGCGGGCGAGCCGTTGAGGAGCACTCTCCCCGGGCGGCCGCGGCGGCCGGGCAGCAGGCGCAGTTCCCCGTTGACGGTGACGGTCCAGCCGCTGCCGGGTCGGCCCAGCACCCTCTGGAGGGGGATGCCGGCGGCGCGCAGCGCCTCGCGCACCGTGCAGCGTCCGGCCTGGAAGAGGCGCACCCAGCGGTCCTCGACCTGGACGCGCAGCAGCGGCGCCGGGCGGCGGGCGTGGAGCAGGGCGATGCCTAGAGGCGTGACCGTGTCCGGTCCCCGGAGCTCCCTCGCCCCCCGCACCCCGCGGAGGGCGTTGCGGCCGCGCACGGCCACGCGGGCTGGCGACAGCCCCAGGGCTTCGGCCAGGGCGGCGCGCAGGCCCGGCGAGAGGCTGCCGCCGCCCACCAGGAGCACCGCCTCCGGCGGTCCTTGGTTCAGCTCGCGGATGGCCGAGGCGATGGCCTCCGCCACCTCCGCCACTACCGGCCTCACGGCGGCGTGCAGCTCCTCGGCCGTGACGGTCCGCAACACCCCCAGGATATCGCGCACGCGGGCCGGCCGGCCCTCGGCCGCCCGGCGCTTGGCGGTCTCGGCGGCGCCGAAGTCCAGGAGGAAGGCGCGGGAGACGGCCTCGGTCACCTCGTCGCCCGCCTGGGGCACCATGGCGTAGGCCCACACCGACCCGTCTCGGGTGAGGGCGATGTCGGACGTCCCGGCGCCGATGTCCACCAGGGCCAGGTTCAGGTGGCGCATGGTCGGGGGTACCACCGCCTCCAGGGCGGCGATGGGCTCCAGGGTCAGCCCGGCCATCTCAAGCCCCGCGGCCTCCAGGGCCGCGGCCAGCGAGTCCACCACCTGCCGGGGGAGGAAGGTGGACAGGACCTCCACCGCCGCCTTCTCTCCGTACTGGCCGGTCAGGGAGGCGATGGGCGTGCCATCCAGCCACTGTCCGGTGACGCTATGGCCGACGCAGTAATAGCCGGCCGCCGACTCCCGCGCTGGGAGGCGCTCCTGCAGGCTGGCCTGGGCGTGGGCCACGGCTTCCCACTCCAGCGCCAGCGCCTCTTCCGGGGCGATGCGGACGTAGCGGCCGTAGTCGCGCTCCGCCCGACCAGGCGCCGTCCGCAGGGCGCGCCCCGCGGCGGCCACCACCGCGCGGTCCAGGGGCTGGGCGACCTTTTCCTCGAGCCGCTCCCGCACGGCGCGGATGACCCGGGCCACGGCGGCGACGTCGTGGATCTGGCCATCGAGCATGGCCCGTCCCGGGTGTTCCTGCCGGGCAGAGGCAACCACTTCGATCCCGTCGGGCAGAGTTCGGTAGACGACGCCCAGCACCTTGCGCGTACCGGTGTCCAGGGCGAGCGTCAACGGCCCGCCGGCCGGTGGCGCTGGCCTCTTACCTGTGTTGCGCGCCACGAGGCGTTCCCCCTGACCTGAGGCTTGCGCCTTGGCGGAGAGATTTGGCGCCGCCAGCGGGACTTTCCTGCCTTCGCTGCTAGGGCGGCTGCGACCTGCGAAAGCTAGATGCTGTCGTCGGAGGCGCGAGCGGCGGTGGAGCGGATAGTCGTGCGCGGCGGGAGGCCGCTCAAGGGGACGGTGCGGGTGGAGGCCGCCAAGAACGCCATCCTGCCCGTGCTGGCAGCTTCTCTCCTGGCCGAAGAGGACGTGATCCTCGAGCGGGTGCCACCACTGCACGACGTGTTCACCATGTGCCAGCTGCTGTTGCGGTTGGGCGTGGTGGTGCGCATCGAGCGGCCGGGCCGCCTGCGGGTGGCGGCCGGCGGCAGGCCGGGGTACGAGGCGCCGTACGAGCTCGTCCGGCGCATGCGCGCCTCCGTGCTGGTGATGGGGCCGCTCCTGGCGCGGCTGGGCCGGGCGCGGGTCTCCCTCCCGGGCGGATGCGCCATCGGCAACCGGCCCATCGACCTGCACCTGAAGGGATTCCAGGCCCTGGGCGCCACCATCTCCGTCCGGCACGGCTTCGTCGAGGCCGAGGCCAGGCGGCTGGTCGGGGGGCGCATCTACCTGGATTACCCCAGTCACACGGCGACGGAGAACATCATGATGGCTGCCGCCAAGGCCGAGGGGACCACCGTCATCGAGAACGCGGCGGAGGAACCCGAGGTGGTCGACTTGGCCAATTTCCTCAACGCGCTGGGGGCGCGCATCAGCGGGGCCGGCACGAAGGTGATACGCATAGAGGGCGTGGAGCGCCTGGGCGGAGCGGAGTGGACCTGCATCCCGGACCGGATCGAGGCCGGGACCTATCTGGTGGCGGCGGGCATCACGGGTGGCGAGGTGCGCGTGGAGAACGTCCACGCGGATCACCTGAAGGCGGTGATGGCCAAGCTGGTGGAGGCGGGGGTCGAGATCGTGCAGGAGGACGGGGCGCTGAGGGTCCGGGAGGGAGACCTGCGGGCCGTGGACGTGAAGACCCACCCCTACCCCGGCTTCCCCACCGACATGCAGGCACCGATCATGGCCCTGCTGGCCACCGCACGGGGGATCAGCGTGGTCACGGAGACCGTCTTCGAGAACCGTTTCCTGCACGTCGAAGAGCTCAAACGCATGGGGGCGGACATCAGGATCGAAGGCTCTAGCGCCATCGTGCGCGGTGTGCCGCGCCTCACGGGCGCGCCGGTGCGGGCGACCGACCTGCGGGCGGGCGCGGCTCTCGTCCTGGCCGGTCTGGGCGCGGAGGGCGAGACCGAGGTCTCCGGGGTGGCGCACATCGACCGCGGGTACGTGGACCTGGTGGGCAAACTCCAGGCGCTGGGCGCCGACATCCGCCGGGTGCAGGGCTGTGAGCACATAAACCTTCCGCTCCCCCCATACCCATGGATAAGCCCTCCCCTCCCAGCCCGGGAGGGGCTCCAGGTCGGGGGGACAGCGACTTGGTCCGGCGCCGGCTCCTCCTCCTGCTGGCAGCCTGCCTCGCCTTCACCGTGACCACGGTGGCCGTCATCCCGGCCCTGCTGGTGCGGCCGGGGCGTCCTCCCGTGGTCGGCCCGGCCCGGACCCTCACGGCGCCATCGGCCCCCGAGGGGCAGCTGCGCGTGCGCGTGGCCCTCAAGGACGGGGGGAGCGTGGAACTGCCCCTGGAGGAATACGTGAAGGGCGTCGTGGCGGCCGAGATGCCGGCCTCCTTTCATATCGAGGCCCTCAAAGCCCAGGCGGTGGCCTCCCGGACCTACGCGGTGCGCCACATGCGCGCCTTCGGCGGCCAGGGGTGCCGCAGCCGTCCGGAGGCCGACGTGTGCGGCGATCCCGCGGAGGGGCAGGCCTGGCTGCCCAGGGAGGAGCTCCGGCGCAAGTGGGGGGCGTTCCGCTTCCCGTTCTACTGGCGCAAGGTGAGCGAGGCGGTGGAGGCGACGCGGGGCCTCATCCTGGTCTACGATCAGGAGCCCATCGACGCCGTCTTCCACGCCGCCGCGGGCGGGCGGACGGAGGACGCGCGCTACGTGTGGGGAAACGAGGTGCCCTACCTTCGGAGCGTGGAGTCCCCCGACCGGCAGACGCGGTACGACGGCGTGCGGCTCACCTTCTCCCTGCGGGAGGTCGCCCGGCGCACGGAGGTCGAGCCGGCCCTGCTGGAGCGGCAGCCGGAGCCGGTGCGGGTGGTGGACCGCACGCCCTCGGGAAGGGTGGCCGTGGCGCGGGTGGGCCCGAAAGAGCTGACCGGCCGCCAGCTGCGCGAGGCGCTCGGCCTCAACTCCACCCTCCTGTCCTTCCGCGTGGTCGGGGACCGTCTGGAGGTGACCAGCAGCGGCTACGGGCACGGGGTGGGCATGAGCCAGTACGGGGCTGACGGGCTGGCCCGCCAGGGCCGGGACTTCCGCGCCATCCTCCAGCATTACTACACAGGCGTCGAGATCCGCCCCATCTTCGTCGAGTAGGGCCTGCATATTCCCTCCAGTGTTGGCAATGCTACCGACTGAGGTGAGAGGCATGTTGCGTTACCAGGGCCTGCGCGGCTGGCGGCGCCAGGTGCGCGTCGGCCGGTCCGGTCTGATCGTAAGCGCGTTCTTCCTGGCGGTGATCCTCGGCTCCTATCTCTACTACCGGAGCACGTGGGCCCCGGAGGCGGGGCCTTTGCCCGCGGAGGAGGGTGAAGTCTCCCCATGGTCCGAGGAGCGAGTCCCGGTCCCGCCGAGTCCGGCGCTGCGGGACCTGCCCTCCCCCGCGGCTCCGGCCGGCGCGACCCGGGCCGCCGCGCCCTCCCCGGCCCGGCCGGCGTCCGCGGCAGCGCCGTCCCGGTTGCAGCCGCCGGTCGAAGGGCGCATCGTGACCCCCTACGGATGGGCTTGGATCCTGGGCGAGTGGCGTTGGCACCCGGGAATCGACCTGGCCGCTCCCGAGGGAGCGCCGGTGCGCGCCGCGGCCGACGGGCGCATCGCGACGGTGCGTTCGAGCCGGGAGTGGGGCTGGGAGGTGGTGGTGGAGCACGGGGGTGGCCTTAAGACGCGCTATGCCGGGTGCCGCGCCGTGCGGGTACAGGAGGGCGACGCGGTGCGGGCGGGCGACGTCCTCGCCGAGGTCGGGCCGGGTGGCCTCGTCGAGGTGGAGAGCGGCCCGCACCTGCACTTCGAGGTCCTGGCCGGCAGCCCCGAGGACCCGCGCGCCTACCTCCGCTAAAGCATCTCTTTACCCCTGCCTCATATACATTCGGCAAAAGAGACCTGGCCGAGGGGGGCAGGGGCGTGAAAGACCACATCTGGAAGCGGGTCCTGGAGGTGAGCCGTTACATCACCCGCACCAAGGCGACGGTTCGCGAAGCGGCGCGCATCTTCGGCGTGAGCAAGAGCACGGTCCACAAAGATGTTACAGAGCGCCTTCCCAGGATCAACAGGGAACTGGCGGGGCAGGTCAAGGAGGTCCTGGAGCGCAACAAGGCCGAGCGCCATCTGCGCGGCGGCGAGGCTACCCGCAGGAAGTACCTCGAGGACACGCCGGTGGCGCAGGGGGCCGAGCCGGAGAACGTGGCTCGCTAGGAAACCGATGGGAGGGATGTATCGATTGATGTAGAATAACCAAGTGACGATCAACCCCGGGGGCGGACAGGGCCATGTTCGGTTTGGGCCAGGACATCGGGGTCGACCTGGGAACGGCCAACACGCTGGTGTTCGTCCGGGGCCGGGGCATCGTGGTCCGGGAACCGTCGGTCGTGGCCCTCGACCAGCAGACCGGGAAGATCCTGGCCTTCGGCAACGAGGCCCGGCGCATGCTGGGCCGCACCCCCGGGAACATCGTGGCGATGAGGCCCCTGCGCGAGGGGGTCATCGCGCACTACGACACCACCGAAGCGATGCTCAAGCATTTCCTCGCCCGGGTCACGGGCCGTTACAGCCCCTTTCGCCCCAGGGTCATGGTCTGCGTTCCCTCGGGCGTCACGAGCGTCGAGAAGAGGGCCGTCCTGGAGGCGGCCAGCGTGGCCGGCGCTCGCCGCACCTACCTGATCGAGGAGCCCATGGCGGCCGCCCTGGGGGCCGGCATCGACATCGGCGAGCCCAGCGGCTCCATGGTCGTGGACATCGGGGGCGGGACGACGGACGTGGCCGTCCTCTCCCTCGGGGGCATCGTCGGGAGCGCCTCCCTGCGCGTGGGCGGGGACAAGTTCGACGAGGCCATCGTCCGCTATCTCAAGAAACAGTACAACCTGGCCATCGGCGAGCGGACGGCGGAGGAGATCAAGGTGACCATCGGCACCGTCTATCCTGCAGGCCGGTCCGAGGAGATGGAGGTCCGGGGTCGGGACCTGGTCACGGGGTTGCCCCGCACCGTCCGCCTCTCGTCCGAGGACACCCGCGAGGCCATGCTGGACGTCGCCCTGCAGATCATCGACACGGTGAAGGGCGTCCTCGAGCGCACGCCGCCGGAGCTCGCCTCGGACATCCTCGAGCGCGGCATCGTCCTCACCGGCGGGGGAGCCCTTCTGGACGGCTTGGACCGCCTCATGTCGGAGCACACCCAGGTGCCGGTGGTGGTGGCCGACGACCCCTTGTCCTGCGTCGCCTTGGGCACGGGGAAGGCGCTGGAGTGCCTGGACGTCCTGGAACCGCAACTGCTCAGCAGCAGCCACGGGTGAAAGGGGGTGGCATGAGTGTTGCGCGGGCTCTACATTGCCGCCGCCGGCATGTTGAACGAGGAGCGGCGCCTCGACGTCATCGCCAACAACATCGCCAACGCGGACACCACCGGGTTCAAGCGCGCCGTCCCGGTTTCCGAGGGCGCCTTCTCCCTGGTGCTCCGCCGCGTCGGCGATGGCCCGGCGGTGCCGGTGATCGGCGAGCTGGGCGTGGGCGGCCCGGTCACCGCGGCGGTGCCGGTGATGGCCCAGGGTGGCCTGCGGGCCACGGGGCGCGCGCTGGACCTGGCCCTGGTGGGCGAAGGTTTCTTCGTCGTCCAGACCTCGGCCGGGGTGCGTTACACCCGCGATGGCTCGTTCTCCCTCGACCGGGAGGGCTACCTGGTGACGGCCGACGGTCACCGGGTGCTCGGCACCGCCGGCCCTATCCGGGTGGGTTCCGGCCAGGTGACCGTCACGGCTGACGGGGAGGTGCTGGTGGACGGCCGGGCGGCGGGGCGGCTGCGCCTGGCTGCGTTCCCCGCGGAGACCCGGCTCGCCCGCGAGGGGGACAACCGTTTCCGCGCCCCCGAGGGCTCGGTCGAGCGGCAGGCGCAGGCCACCGTGCGCTCGGGCTACCTGGAGTTGTCCAACGTCCAGCCGGTGCGGGAGATGGTGGACATGATCGCGGTCATGCGCGCCTACGAGGCGAGCCAGCGGGCGGTGCGGGCCCACGACGAGACGCTGGGACAGGCGGTGAACGAGATAGCGAGGTTCTGAACGCGGCCAGCCGCTGGAGGGAGCCGGACTGCCTGGCAGGGGCTCGGGGCTGCGGAGCGACGGAAGCAGCCCGGCGGCGGGGCCGCGGACACGTATGGGAGACGAGGTGATCCGCGGTGATCCAATCTTTGTGGTCTGCGGCGGCGGGGATGCAGGCCCAGCAGCTCAAGGTGGACGTGATCGCCAACAACCTGGCGAACCTCAGCACGACGGGGTACAAGGCGTCCCGGGTGGTCTTCCACGACTTGGCCTACGTGTCGCTGCCGGCGCCCGGCAGCGGCCAAGGGGAGCAGCTTGCGGCCCCCTGGCAGGTGGGCACGGGCGTGGGACCGGGGGCCATCGTGCGCGACTTCACCTCTGGGGTCTTGGAGGCCACAGAGCAGCCGTTCGACCTGGCCGTGGACGGCGCCGGCTTCTTCCGGGTCAGGCTGGCCGACGGCTCCGAGGGCTACACCCGCAACGGCCATTTCGGCCCGAACGCCGACGGCGTCCTGGTGGATGCCGCCGGCAACCCGGTCCTGACGACCGATGGCCAGACCGTCACCCTGCCCCAGGGGTGGGAGCAGGTGACCGTCGCGCCCGACGGCATCGTGACGGCACGGCTGGCGGGCGGCGCCACCTCCGTCGCAGGGCGCATCGGCCTGGCGGTGTTCACCAATCCTGCCGGTCTGGAGGCTGGCGGCGACGGGCTGTACCGGGCGACGGTCGCCTCTGGCGAGGTCAGGAGGGTGGAGCCCGGGTCGTCGGGGGCTGGCCTCATCCGGCAAGGGTTCCTGGAGACGTCGAACGTGCAGGCGGTCAACGAGATGATCAACCTGATCGTGGCCCAACGGGCCTACGAGCTGACCGCGCGGGTGGTCCAGAGCGCCGACCAGATGCTGGAGATCGCCAACGGCCTGCGGCGGTAACGGCAGGAGTTGAGGGATGTGGATGTGACCGGGACGATTCCCCCGGCGGCGGGGCGCCAGGCGCTCCCCGGGCGGGCTGCGGCCCGGGAGGTGGAGAGGGTGGCGTCCGCCTTTGCCGCCTTGCTGGTGGCCGAACTGCTCAAACAAGGCCTGGGCAGGACGGGGCTCTTCCCTGCTGCGGTGGCTGGCGGCTACTACCGCGACCTGGCGGTCGGCGTCCTCGCCGAGCAGATCGCCGCGGCTCCGGGCTTTCCCTTGAAGCAGCAGCTGGAGGAGGCGCTGCGGCCGCGGCTCCCCCAGGGGGGCGGGTAAGGCCGTGGAGCTGGCCGAGATCATGCAGGTCATCCCGCACCGCTATCCCTTCCTGCTGGTCGACCGCATCCTGGAGCTGGAGCCGGGGCGGCGGGGCGTCGGGCTCAAGAACGTCACGGCCAACGAGCCCTTCTTCCAGGGGCATTTCCCGGGCCGGCCCATCATGCCGGGGGTGCTCATCGTGGAGGCGCTCGCCCAGGTCGGGGCGGCGGTCCTCCTCTCCCTCGAGGAATTCCGCGGCAAGCTGGGCCTCTTCGGCGGGATCGACGGCTGCCGCTTCCGGCGGCAGGTGGTGCCGGGGGATCAGTTGCTCCTGGAGCTGGAGGTGACCCGCCTGCGCGGGCGCGTCGCCAGGGCGGTGGGCACGGCGCGGGTGGGCGGCGAGGTGGCGGCGGAGGCGGAGCTGACCTTCGCCGTCGCCGATTGGGAGCGGTGAGCCCCCGTTGTGACTCCAGCCGGGCGTGGGCTATAGTTGAGGCAGCCGTTGCTCCAGGGAAGTGATAGCTTGGCCTGGCGAGGGGTCCTGCGCGAGTTCGGCGACATCCTCCCCCTGACGGAGCGTACCCCCCTCATCTCCCTCAACGAGGGCGACACCCCGCTCATCGAGGCGCCCGGGTTGGCGCGCTGGCTAGGTGGCGGGCTGAAGCTCTTCCTCAAGTTCGAAGGGCTCAACCCCACCGGCTCCTTCAAGGACCGGGGCATGGTGCTGGCCGTGGCCAAGGCGGTCGAAGAGGGCGCCGAGATGGTCATCTGCGCCTCCACCGGGAACACCTCGGCCTCGGCGGCAGCTTACGCCGCGCGGGCGGGCCTGAACTGCGTCGTGCTCGTCCCGCACGGCAAGGTCGCCCTCGGCAAGCTGGCCCAAGCCGTCATGTACGGGGCCCGGGTCCTGGCGGTGGAGGGCAACTTCGACCAGGCGCTGGCCATCGTGCGGGAGATCTCGGCCCGGCGGAGGAACATCGCCCTGGTCAACTCGCTCAACCCGTACCGGCTGGAGGGCCAGAAGACAGCCGCCTACGAAGTGTGCCGCGACCTGGGAGACGCCCCCGACTTCCTGGCCGTCCCGGTCGGCAATGCCGGCAACATCAGCGCCTACTGGCAGGGGTTCAAGGAATGCCGCCAGAGCGGGCTGGCCAGGCGGTTGCCCCGCCTGCTCGGCTTCCAGGCGGCTGGGGCGGCGCCTCTGGTGCATGGGCGGCCGGTGGACCGGCCGGAGACCATCGCCACCGCGATCCGGATCGGGCGGCCGGTCAACGAGGAACGGGCCCGCCAGGCCGTGGGCGAGTCGGGCGGGCTGTTCGAGGCCGTGACCGACGAGGAGATCGTCACGGCCTACCGGGCCCTGGCCGACCGTGAGGGCGTCTTCGCCGAGCCCGCCTCGGCTGCGGCCGTGGCCGGGGTGGCCAAGCTGGCGCGGGAAGGCTTCCTCCCTGCGGGGGCGACGGTGGTGTGCGTGCTCACGGGCAACGGCCTCAAGGACCCCGACGCGGCCATGGGCAGGGGGGCGAAGCCCGAGATCCTGCCCGCGTCCCTGGAGGCCATCGAGTCGGCCCTGGTGGCGCTCGAAAGGAGTCCGGTGCCGGTTTGACGGTGCGGGTGCGGGTGCCGGCGACCTCGGCCAACCTGGGACCCGGCTTCGACTGCCTCGGCATGGCCCTGGCCCTGTACAACCACGTGGAAGCGGAGGAGGTCCCTGCCGGCCTCCAGGTGACCGTGGAGGGCGAGGGTACCGGGGAGTTGGCCGCGGCGGCCGGCAACCTGGTGGTGACGGCGGCGGAGCGGTTGTTCGCCGCCGTGGGGCGCAGGCCAGCGGGCCTGCGGCTGCGCCTGCGGAACGGGGTGCCGGTGGCGCGCGGGCTGGGGTCCAGCGCCGCGGCGATCGTGGGCGGGTTGGTGGCCGCCAACGCCCTGCTCGGTGTCCCCCTGAGCGCAGAGCGCCTCCTCGACCTGGCAGTGGAGCTGGAAGGGCATCCGGACAACGTGACCCCCGCGCTGGTCGGCGGGGTCACGGTTTCCTGCGGCACCGCCTTCGTCCGCTTCGACCCGCCGCCGGGACTGGCCCTGGCGGTGATCGTGCCGGAACGGCCCCTGCCCACCGCCGAGGCGCGCGCCGCATTGCCCCGTCGGATCGAGCGCGCGGACGCCGTCTTCAACCTCCAGCGCGCCTGCCTGCTGACGGCGGCCCTGCGCGAAGGGCGCCTCGACCTCTTGCCGGCGGCCCTGGACGACCGCCTCCACCAGCCCTATCGGGCCGCCCTGCTTCCGGGCCTGGCGGAGGCCCTGGAGCGCGCCCGCCGCGAGCGCGCCCTCCTCGGGGCCTGCCTGAGCGGGTCCGGGTCGTCCGTGCTCGTCTTCCTGGCGCCCGGGCGCGAGGCGGACCACACGGCTGCCGTCGAGCGGGTCGCCGCCGCCTTCCGGGAGCGCGGGACCGCCTGCCGCACGTTGTTCACCGCGCCCTGCGCCCAGGGGGCGGTGCTGGAGGCTTGATTCAGCGGTAAAACAGGGGCATGACGTAGCGCGCGGTGAAGTACAGCACGGCGATGACGATGATCACGTACGCGGCATAGCGGATCGCCTGGGCGCCGACGACGTTCCCGTCGCCGCCGCCAGCGCGGTCCATTTCCCTCTCGGACACGGCTCGCTCCTCCTCCGACGGTGGCCGGCGCAGCCGGGCGCCGTCCTGGGCGATAGCATGACAGCTTTGGCGCCGCCTCATGCGGGCGCTACAATACCCTTGCCATGGACGGAGCGGCGCGCGCCCGCGCGGATCTGCAACGCAAGGTCGACCTGCTGCCGGAGCGTCCGGGCGTCTACCTCTTCCTGGACGCGGCCGGCCGGGTGATCTATGTCGGCAAGGCGGCGTCCCTGCGCGACCGGGTGCGGTCGTACTTCCGCGGCGCCAAGCACCTGTCGGCCAGGGTCCTGCGGCTGGTCCAGGAGATCGCCGACCTCGACCACATCGTCACCGACACCGAGGTCGAGGCCCTGATCCTGGAGTGCAACCTGATCAAGGAACACCGGCCGCGCTTCAACATCCGGTTGCGCGACGACAAAAACTACCCCTACCTGCGCATCGGGACCGACGAGCCGTGGCCGCGCCTCCTGGTCGTGAGGCGACCCAGGAACGACGGGGCGCGGTACTTCGGTCCCTATACCCAGGCCTCGGCCCTGTACGAGACGCTGCGGACCCTCCGCGGGGTGTTCCCGTACCGGACGTGCAGCGAGGCGCGCTTCCGGCAACACCGCCAGCGTCCCTGCCTCCACTACTTCATCGGCCGGTGCCCCGGCCCCTGCGCCGGCCTGTGCTCGCCGGAGGCGTACCGGGAGACGATCCAGCAGCTGATCCAGTTCCTGGAGGGGCGACAGGGCGCCTTGCTCGACCGGCTGCGCCGCGAGATGGAGGAAGCGGCGGAGCGGCTCGAGTTCGAGCGGGCCGCCCGCCTGCGCGACCGGCTGCGCGCCCTGGAGCGGGTGGTGGAGAGGCAGAAGATCGTCTCCGACCGCCTGCACGAGCACGACGTGATCGCCCTGGCGCGGGCCGAGGACGGACGGGGCGAGGCGGCCTGTGTCCAGGTCTTCTTCGTGCGGGAGGGCAAGGTGGTGGGGCGGGAGGCGTTCCTGCTGACGGAGACGGCCGGGTCCTCGGACGGGGAGGTCCTAGGCGCTTTCCTCAAGCAGTACTACGCCGACGCCGCCTTCGTCCCCCGGGAGATCGTGCTGGGCAACGAGGTGGAGGACGGGCCGGCCATCGCGTCCTGGCTGGCGGAACGGCGGGGCGGACGCGTCTCCCTGACCGTGCCGCGGCGGGGGGCCAAGCGGGAGCTGGTGGAGATGGTGGCCCGCAACGCCGCCCTCTTCCTGGAAGAGGAGCGGCAGGAGCGGGCGGGGGAGGAGGGCACCCGGGCGCTGGCGGACCTGCAGCAGGCGCTGGGGCTGCCGTCGCCGCCCGGGCGGATCGAGTGCTACGACGTCTCCAACACGCAAGGCCGGGAGGCGGTCGCCTCCATGGTCGTCTTCGAGGGGGGACGCCCGGCCAGGGACCACTACCGGAAGTTTCGCATCCGGACCGTGCCCGGCCCGGACGACTTCGCCATGATGCGCGAGGTCCTGGCCCGCCGCTTCCGGCGCGCCGCGGGTCCGGCCGACGGCGGCCAGGATCCCTCCTTCGGACGCCTGCCGGACCTGGTCGTCATCGACGGCGGTCGGGGCCAGGTGAGCGCGGCGGAGGAGGCCCTGCGGGAGGCGGGCTTGGACCGGCTGCCGGTGTGCGGGCTGGCCAAGGAGAACGAGTGGCTCTACCTGCCCGGGCGGGCCGAGCCAGTCATCCTCGACCGCCGCTCGCCAGCATTACAACTGTTGCAGCGGTTGCGTGACGAGGCGCACCGCTTCGCCCTCGGCTACCATCGGCGGCTGCGCAGCCGCTCGGCGCTGCAGAGCCTTCTGGAGGAGGTCCCGGGGATCGGGCCGCGGCGCAGGAAAGCGCTCCTGGGCCGCTTCCCCTCCCTGGACGCCCTGCGCCGGGCCACGGTGGAGGAACTGGCGTCTGTCCCCGGCATGACCAAGCCGCTGGCCCAGGCGCTCAAGGAGCGCCTGACGGAGGGCGGCTAGCCCGGAGGGCTCAGCCCTGGCCCTCTCCGCCCCCGCCCTGGTCGCGCCCGGCTCCGCGGCCGGCGCCGCCCCCGAGGCGGTTGCGGTTACCGGCGGCCCACCACCACACGGCGGCCACTACGACGGCGGCCAGGATCACGATCCACCACCAGGTCGAGGCCGGAGTTGCTGCCTGCGCTTGCAAGGACTCGGCCATCGCTGTCACCTCCCGGGCCACACAGGGAAATATGTCCAGCCTGCTCCGGGTTCATACGGCCGGGGCTCGGTTCCGGCCTGTGCTAGAATGGCGCCATGGAACGGATCCACCTCGTGATCATCACTGGCCTCTCCGGAGCGGGCAAGAGCGAGGCCGTGCGTTGCCTGGAGGACCTGGGCTTCTTCTGCGTCGACAACCTGCCGCCGACGCTCATCCCCAAGTTCGCCGAATTGTGCGTGCAGTCAGGGGGTAAGCTCGGCCGCATCGCCCTGGTCGTCGACATCCGCGGCCGCGACTTCTTCGACTCGGCGGTGGAGGCCCTGGAGGAACTGGAGCGGCGGGGCTTTGCCTACGAGATCCTCTTCCTGGAGGCCAGCGACGAGGTCCTCGTGAGGCGCTTCAAGGAGACGCGGCGGCGCCATCCCCTGGCGCACGAGGGGCGCGTCCTCGAGGGCTTGCGGGAGGAGAGGCGGCGCCTGGAGGTCCTGCGCGGCCGCGCCAACCACATCATCGACACCAGCAACCTGACGCCGCGCGACCTGCGGCGGCGCCTGTCCGAGCTGTTTGCCGGGGACGAGGTGGCGGAGAGGATGTCGGTGCACGTCGTCTCCTTCGGGTACAAGTACGGGCTGCCCCTCGATGCCGACTTGGTCCTGGACGTCCGCTTTCTCCCCAACCCCCACTACGTCCCCTCCCTGCGGCCGCTCACCGGCGAGGAGGCCGAGGTGCGGGATTACGTGCTCCAGTGGCCGCTGACGCGCCGCTTCCTGGCCCGGGCCTGGTCCTTCCTGTCCTTCCTGCTGCCTCACTTCGTTAACGAGGGGAAGACCCAGCTCACCATCGCCGTCGGTTGCACCGGCGGGCAGCACCGCTCGGTGGTCGTGGCGAATATCCTGGTAGAGCGCATCCGCGCTCAGGGCTTCCCGGTCACGGTCACCCACCGCGACGTGACGCGGTGGCAGCAGGAAGAGGAGCGCGTCCGCGAGGAGGCGAGAAGGGGGTGAGCAGCCTGCGGGTGGCGGCGATCGGGGGCGGCACCGGCCTGCCGGTGGTCCTGCGCGCCCTCAAGGGGCGGGTCGGCGCCATCACGGCCATCGTCACCGTCACCGACGACGGGGGTAGCTCCGGCCGGCTCAGAGGGGAACTGGGCATCCTCCCGCCCGGCGACATCCGCAACTGCCTGGTGGCCCTGGCCGACGTGGAGCCGCTGATGGAGCGCCTCTTCCAGCACCGGTTCCGGCAGGGCAGCCTGGCGGGACACGCCTTCGGCAACCTGTTCATCGGCGCGCTCACCGAGATGCTGGGCGACTTCCAGGCGGCCGTCGAGGCGGCGAGCCGCGTCCTGCGGGTCCACGGGCGGGTGCTGCCGTCTACCCTGGCCAACGTCCAACTGGGGGCCGTCCTGGCCGACGGGCGGATGGTCCGGGGCGAGACCGCCGTGGTGGCCTGCCGGGGGCGCATCCGCCGGGTCTTCCTGGAGCCGGCGGAGTGCGAGCCAGTCCCCGCCGTGCTGGATGCCCTGGGCGCGGCCGACATGATCGTCCTCGGTCCGGGGAGCCTGTACAGTAGCGTCATCCCCAACCTGCTCGTCCGGGGCGTGGCCGACGCCATCCGGCGGGCGGCGGCCACGAGGGTTTACGTGGTGAACATCATGACCCAGCCCGGCGAGACGGACGAGTACGCCGCCAGCGATCACCTGAGAGCCATCGAGGACCATGTGGGTCCCGGCCTGGTGGATTGGGTGCTGGTGAACACGGGCGGGATCGACGCCGACCTGCTGGCCCGCTACCGGGCCCAGGGGGCCGAGATGGTCGAGGCGGATCCCTGGGCGCTGGAGAAGATGGGGGTAGCCGTCTGGACCGGCGACCTGGTCGGCAGGGATCAACTGGTGCGGCACGATCCGGACAAGCTGGCGCACGCGCTGTTGGAGGTTGCCAGCGCGCGCCCGGTGGCCAGCCGCTGACCGCGTTTCCCGCATTTTCAGGTGCGGGAGGTACGGTATATTCTTTTATAAGCGGTACGAGATGGAGGCAACCCGCCACCGCACCCCGTCGGGAGGTTCATGCCGAGTGCGCGCCAGGCCGGAGGAGCATCCGCTAGCAGACCATTCGTTCTTCGAGATCGTGCGTCCGGCCCTGGCCAGGGTGGAGGAGTTGATCTACGGCGCCCTCCAGTCGGACAACCCCCTCATCCAGGAATCGTCCACCCACCTCCTGCGGGCCGGCGGCAAGCGCCTCCGCCCCACCCTCGTCCTGTTGTGCGGGAGCGTCTTCAGGGAGCCCGAGGACGTGGTCATCGCCGTGGCCGCCGCCACCGAGCTGGTGCACACGGCCACCCTGGTGCACGACGACACCGTCGACCGGGCGGAGATGAGGCGCGGGATCCCCACGGTGAACGCCGGGTGGGGGGACCACGTCGCGGTCCTCCTGGGTGATTACCTCTTCGCCCGCGCCTTCTCGCTGCTGGCGGCGACGGGCGATCCGCGCACGGTGCGCGTCATGGCCGACGTGGTGCACCGGATGTCGGCGGGCGAGATCGAGCAGTGGACCCGCCGGTTCGACCCGACCCTCGGGGAGCTGACCTACCTGGACGGGATCGACAAGAAGACGGCCTGTTTCATCGCCGAGTGCTGCCGGCTGGGCGCCATGCTGTCCGGCGCCTCGCCGGAGCAGGCCCAGGCCCTGAGGGACTACGGCTACGGCATCGGCATGGGGTTCCAGATCGTGGACGACATCCTCGACCTCGCCGGCGACGCCCGGAGGTTCGGGAAGAACATCGGCGGCGATCTGCGCACGGGCGTGGTGACCCTCCCGGTGATCCACGCCCTCGCCCACTCGCCGCAGCGGCAGCGCATCAGCGAGGCCATCCGCAGCCGGAACATCGGGGACCGGGAGGTGGCGGAGATCCGCGCCCTCGTCGAGCGCTGCGGCGGGTTCCACTATGCGTACCGGGTGGCCGAGCGGTACACGGCGCACGCGCGCCGCTGCCTGGACGGCCTGCCGCCCGGGGCGGCCCGCGACGCCCTGGCGTCCATGGCCGACTACCTGATCCGCCGAGAAGTCTGAGGAGGTACTTCGCCTGGCCCGCACACGCATCCCCGAGGTGGTCGTCAAGCGCCTGCCCATCTACCTTCGTGTCTTGAACGAGCTGAAGGAGGAGGCCGTGGACATCGCGTCCTCCTCCGAGCTGGCGCGGAGGACGGGCTTCTCCTCCGAGCAGATCCGCAAGGACCTGGCCTGCTTCGGCGCGCTCGGGACGAGGGGGCTGGGCTACCGGACGGACGTCTTGCGAGAGCGCATCCGCAGCGTCCTGGGGCTGGACCGGGCCCTGAACGTGGTCCTCGTCGGGGCGGGCAACCTGGGCACAGCGCTGGCGCGCTACACCCTGTCACGGCAGACGGGCATCAACCTGGTGGCCGTGTTCGACAACGACCGAGACAAGATAGGCAAGAAGATCGAGAACGTGGAGATCCGGGCGATGGAAGACCTGCCCAAGGCGGTGCCTGAACTGGGGGCGCGGGTGGCGATCCTGGCGGTGCCCGCCTCCGCCGCCCAGCGTGTGACCGACCTGCTGGTGGCCAGCGGGGTGGAGGCCATCCTCAACTTCTCGCCCGCCAAGCTCGACGGTCAGGGAAAGGCTTACATCAAGAACATAGACCTTGCCATCGAGCTGCAGAGCCTGGCCTACTACGCCTCGGGCGAGGCGGGCCGGACGGACACCTCGGGCGCATGAGGCGAGGGAGGTGACGCCCCCGGTGGGCGACCTGCTGCGGTCGTGGCCTGTCGGGCTGCTGCTGGCGGCGGCCGACGTGGCCATCGTCGCCTACGTCTTCTACCGGCTCATCCTGCTCATCCGGGGGACAAGGGCGGTGCACCTGATCCGGGGGCTGGTGGTGCTCTTGGCGGTCACGGCCGTCAGCCGCCGGCTCCATCTGGACACGGCCTACTGGCTGCTGGAGAAGGTCCAGCTCGCCCTGGCCGTGGCCGTCCCCATCGTCTTTCAGCCCGAGCTGCGGCGCGCCCTGGAGCAGGTGGGACGGGGCCGCTTCTTCCCCGCCTCCCTGACGAGCATGGAGGCCGATGCCGTCTCCCAGGTGGTGGACGAGGTGGTGAGAGCCGCCTTCATCCTCGCGCGGAAGAAGCAGGGTGCCATCATCGTCCTGGAACGGGAGACGGGCCTGGGCGATGTGGCGGAGACCGGGATCAGGATCGACGGCCTCGTCTCGGCCGAGTTCCTGGTGAACGTGTTCGCGCCCAACACGCCGCTCCACGACGGCGCGGTCATCCTGCGCGGCAACCGGGTGCTGGCGGCCGCCTGCCTTCTGCCTCTGGCCGAGGTGCACGAACTGGGGACCGAGTTCGGCACCCGCCATCGGGCGGCGGTGGGGATCACCGAGCACTCGGACGCCGTGGCGCTGGTGGTCTCGGAGGAGACGGGCGCCGTCTCCCTGGCCAACGGCGGCAAGCTGATCCGCAACCTGGACGAGCAGACCCTGAGGGAGACCCTGCAGTCCCTCCTGCTGCCGAAGGAGCAGGGCCTGGGGTTCCGCGGCGGGCGGGACCCGGGCAAAGCGAGGGGCCGCCATGGATAGGCTTTTGGAGAACGACCTGGCCGTCAAGCTGGTGTCGGTGCTCCTGGCCGTGATCCTGTGGCTGCAGGTGGCACGCGAGGTCCCCGAGACCCAGAGGTCGATCCCCGGGGTGCCCGTGGAGGTGCGCAACCTGCCCCCGGGGCTGGAGGCGGTCGCCGTCTCGCCCGCCACCGTGACGGTGGTGGCACGGGGCCGGGGCCGGTCCTTCGTCTCCCTGACGGAGGAGGACTTCGTCGCCCAGGTGGACCTGAGCGGGGCGCGGGCAGGGCGCGCCGCCTACCGCGTCGACCGGGTGACGGTGCCCAAGGGCGTGACCCTGGTGGGCTTCTCGCCCGAGGAGGTCATGGTCACGCTGGAGGAGGTGGCCGAGAAGGAGGTGCCGGTGCGGGTCCGGATCGCGGGCGAGCCGGCGGGCGGGTTCGAGGCCGGGACGCCCGCGGTCGTGCCCGCCCTGGTGGTGGTCCGCGGACGCGCCAGCCTCCTCGCCGCCCTGCGGGAGGCAGGGGTGGAGGTGTCCCTGGCCGGAGCCAGGGAGACGGTGGTGGTGCGTCGCCCGGTCAACCTCTTCGACGCCCGCGGGCAGCCGCTGGCCGGCGTGCGGGTGGTGCCGGAGGAAGTCTCGGTGACCGTGCCGGTGTGGCATGCCACGGAGGCCCGGGAGGTCCCCGTCCGGCCCGTTGTCACTGGTGAGCCAGCTTCCGGCTATGCTGTACTGCGCGTGGAGGTCTCCCCTTCCAGCGTGAGGGTGAGGGGACCGGGCGTAGCGGAGGGCGGCCCGGCCGAGGTGGTCACCGAGCCCGTATCCGTGGCCGGGGCGCGGCGCGACGTCCGCGCGACCGTGAGCCTCGTCCCGCCGGCGAACGCGCGCCTCGAGGGATCCCGCCAGGTGGAGGTCGTCGTGCGCGTCGGTCCGGCCTCCCGCCGCGGCGGCCCGTAGGGGAGTGATGGCCATCGGACGCCTGTTCGGCACCGACGGGGTGCGGGGGATAGCGAACGCCGACCTGACGCCGGAGCTCTGCTTCCGACTGGGGCGGGCCGCGGCCGCGTGGTTCGCCCGCGGCGGGGGGAGGCCGCGGCTGCTCGTCGGCCGGGACACCCGCCTTTCCGGTCCCGTCCTCGAGGGGGCGCTCCTGGCCGGCATCGCCTCCGCCGGGGGTGACGCCGTGAGCGTGGGAGTGATGACCACCCCGGGCGTGGCGGCCCTGGTGCGCCGGCGGGCCGTCGCCGGCGGGGCGGTGATCTCCGCCTCCCACAACCCGGCCGAGTATAACGGGATCAAGTTCTTCGGTCCCGACGGGTTCAAGCTGTCCGACGAGGCCGAAGGGGAGATCGAGGCGCTCACCGGCCGGGACGACCTGCCCCGGCCGACCGGCGCCGGCCTAGGCCGGCTGGGGTCGGACCCGGGCGCCGAGGAGGAGTACGTGGCGGCGGTGGCGGCGACGGTACCCGGAGGGCTGGCCGGCCTGCGGGTGGTGCTCGACTGCGCCCACGGGGCGGCCTTCCGGGTGGCGCCGCGGCTCTTCGAGAGCCTCGGCGCGCGCGTGACGGTGCTCAACGACAGGCCCGACGGCCTCAACATCAACGCCGGGTGCGGCGCCCTCCACCCGCAGGCGCTGCAGGAGGCGGTCAGGCGGGAGGGCGCCGACGTAGGGCTGGCCTTCGACGGCGACGCCGACCGCGTGATCGCCGTAGACGAGCGCGGGCAGGTGGTGGACGGCGATCAGATCCTGGCGGTAGCGGCCCTGCACCTGGCGCGCGCCGGCCGTCTGCCCGGCTCCGCGGTGGTGGCGACGGTGATGAGCAACCTGGGCCTGGAGCGCGCCCTGGGGGCGGCCGGCGTCCGCCTGGTGCGCACGCGGGTGGGCGACCGCTACGTGCTGGAAGCCATGCGTCAGGGCGGCTACGCCCTGGGCGGGGAGCAGTCGGGCCACGTGATCTTCCTGGAGCACGCGACGACGGGCGACGGGCTGGTGACGGGCGCCCAACTGCTCAGGATCATGCAGGAGACCGGCCGGCGGCTGTCCGAACTGGCCGCCGTGATGGTACGCTATCCGCAGGTCCTCGTGAACGTGAAGGTGCGGGGGAGGGACGTGGCCGACCGGCTGGCCGCGAGCGAGGCCGTCGGCGAGGCCATCGCCCGGGCCGAGGAGGCGCTGGCGGGGCGGGGGCGCGTGCTGGTGCGGGCCTCCGGGACCGAGCCGGTGGTACGGGTCATGGTGGAGGGCGAGGAGGCCGCCCGGGTGGAAGGATTGGCTCGAGAACTGGCCGGGGTCATCCGGCGCGAGCTGGGGTAGGGTGAGGGACCATGTGCGGCATCGTGGGGTATGTCGGCCGGCGGGACGCCGCGCGCATCCTGGTGGACGGCCTGGAGCGGCTTGAATACCGCGGCTACGACTCGGCGGGTATCGCCGTCTGTCCGAACGGCGTGACGCCGCCGCGGGTGCAGATCCGCAAGACGGCCGGCCGGCTCCAGCGGCTCAGGGAGGTGCTGGCGCGCGAGCCGGTCGACCCCGCTCCCATCGGCATCGGGCACACGCGCTGGGCCACCCACGGCCGTCCCACGGACGCCAACGCCCATCCCCACGCCGACGCCGGGAGCGAGTTCGTCGTCGTCCACAACGGCATCATCGAGAACTACATGCAGCTAAGGCGCTGGCTCTCGGAGCTGGGTTACAGTTTCCGCACCGACACGGACACGGAGGTGGTGCCCGTCCTGCTCCGCCACTGCTACAAGGGGGACCTGGTGGAGGCGGTGCGGGAGGCGGTGACCCACCTGCGCGGCGCGTACGCCCTGGCCATCCTATCCTCCCGCGAGCCGGACAAACTGGTGGCGGTGAAGCGCGCCAGCCCCCTGGTCATCGGGCTGGGCGAGGGAGAGAACTTTCTGGCCTCCGACGTGCCGGCGATCCTCGAGCACACCCGGCGCTTCCACGTGCTCGGCGAGGGCGAGATGGCTGTGCTCACCCGCGACGGGGTGCAGGTGACCGACCTGGAGGGCCGGCCGCTGGAGAAGCCGGTTTGGCAGGTGGACTGGGACGCCGAGGCGGCCGAGAAGGGCGGCTACGACCACTTCATGCTCAAGGAGATCCACGAGCAGCCGCGCGCCATCCTCGACACCATGCGCGGTCGGGTCGACTGGGACGGGGGGCGCGTCACCCTGGGGGAGGCGGGCCTCTCCGAGCAGGACCTGCGCCGGATCCGCAAGGTCTACCTGGTGGCCTGCGGCACCGCCTACCACGCCGGCTTGGTCGGGCGCTACCTGATCGAGCGCTGGGCGCGCCTGCCGGCGGAGGCCGACCTGGCCTCCGAGTTCCGCTACCGGGACCCCCTCCTGGACGAGGACGCGCTCGTGCTGGTCATCAGCCAGTCGGGCGAGACGGCGGACACCCTGGCCGCCTTGCGGGAGGCCCGGGGACGGGGTGCCCGGGTGCTGGCCATCACCAACGTGGTCGGGAGCTCCGTCGCCCGCGAGGCGGACGCGGTGCTGTACACGTGGGCCGGCCCGGAGATCGCCGTCGCCTCCACCAAGGCGTATCTCACCCAACTCGTCGCCCTCACCCTCTTCGCCCTGCACCTCGCCGAGGCGCGCCGGGGAACGGTCCCGGGCGTCCTGTCGCCGGGGGAGGAGCGGGCCATCCTGGGGGAGCTGGGAGGGCTGAGCCGCGCGGCCGAGGCGGTGCTAGCTCGGGCCGAGGACCTGCGCGCCCTCGGCCGCGACCTGGCGCGGCACCAGAGCGTGTTCTACATCGGCCGAGGCTTAGACTACGCCGTGGCCATGGAGGGCCAGCTCAAGCTCAAGGAGATCTCCTACGTTCATGCCGAGGCCTATCCCGCCGGCGAGCTCAAGCACGGCACCCTCGCCCTCATCGAGGAGGGCGTGCCCGTCGTCGCCCTGGCCACCCAGCCCGACCTGCTGGAGAAGACCATCTCCAACGTCATCGAGGTGAAGGCGCGCGGGGGGTGGGTCATCATGCTGGCCCCCGAGGGGATGGAGGAGGTGGCGGACCACGCCGACCGCGTGATCTGGCTGCCGCCCGTCCGGCCCGAGCTCGCCCCCGCCGTGGCGGTCATCCCCCTGCAGTTGCTGGCGTACTACACCGCGGTGGCGCGGGGGACGGACGTCGACAAGCCCCGCAACCTGGCCAAGAGCGTCACCGTGGAGTGAGGCGGGCCGGTGAGCCGGATCACGGCGGATGTCGGCCTCGGGTGGCACGATGAAGGCGGGCCCCTCCGCTGTTCCGGGAGGTGAGCGCGCCGCCCCATGGTCAACGGGACGCGTCCCCTGGTCTTCCCCTTTCCGGCCATCGTCGGCCAGGAGGCGGCCAAGCGGGCCTTGCTCCTGGCCGTGGTCAACCCCCGGGTGGGCGGGGTGCTGCTACTGGGGGAGAAGGGCACGGCCAAGACGACGGCCGTGCGCGGCCTGGCCGCCCTGTTGCCGGAGATCGCCGTGGTCGCCGGCTGCCCCTCCAACTGCGACCCGGGGGAGCCGGCCCTGTGTTGCCCCCGCTGCCGGGAAGCCCGGGAGCGGGGCCAGGACTTGCCGGTCGTGCGCCGGCCGGTGCCCGTGGTGGAGCTGCCCCTGTCGGCAGACCTGGAACGCCTCGTGGGGACCGTGCGGCTGGACGAGGCGGTGCGGGAGGGCAGGGCGTGCCTCGAGCCCGGCCTGCTGGCGGCGGCCAACCGCGGCATCCTCTACGTGGACGAGATCAACCTCCTCCCGGCGCACCTGGCCGACGCCCTGCTGGACGCGGCGGCCTCCGGGGTCCAGGTGGTCCAGCGCGAGGGGCTGACGGCCGCCCATCCGGCGCGCTTCCTGCTCGTCGGGACCATGAACCCCGAGGAGGGGGACCTGCGCCCGCAGCTCCTGGACCGCTTCGGGCTGGCGGTGGCGGTGGAGGCGGAGAGGGACGCGCGGGCGCGGGCTGAGGTCGTGCGGCGGCGCCTGGCCTTCGAGGAGGACCCTCCGGGCTTCGTCCGGGCCTGGGCGCGGGAGGAGGAGCGGCTCCGCCGCAGCTTGGCCGCTGCCCGGGACCTGCTGCCCGCCGTGCGGGTCGGGGAGCCGGCGCTGGCGCGGGCCGTGGAGCTGGCCAAGTGGGCCGGTGCCCCGGGCCACCGGGGCGACATCGTCCTGGTGGAGGCGGCGCGCGCCCTGGCGGCCTGGCGGGGGCGGACGCTGGTCCGGCCCGAAGACGTGGAGGCGGTTTCCGAGCTGGTGCTCCTCCACCGCCTGCCCCGGCGGGAGCCCCGGCGGGCCGGAGCGGCTCCCGACGCCCGGGCCGGCGCCGGTTCCCGGCAGGACACGGCTCCACCTGGCGACGGCGGGCGGGAGGCTGCGGCAGGGCGGCCGGTGGTGGTGCGGACCGCCGCCGGGGAGAGCGTGCCGGCGGGCGAGCTGCG
>JBBIPI010000007.1:0-24524 GCA_037442985.1 Clostridiales bacterium | reverse complement strand
CCGCCGCCACCTTCCTCGCCCGGGCCGGCCTGGAGGTGGTGGTCCTGGAGCGCGGCCCAGCGCCCGGGTCCAAGACCCTGGGGGGCGGGGCGCTCTACGCCCACGTGATGGGCGCCCTCTTCCCGGGGTTCTGGGGCGAGGCGCCCCTCGAGGGGGCGATCACCAGCCACGAATTCTACCTCCTCACCGAGGACGGGGCCGTCAGCCTCGGCGTGCGCAACCGCGCCTACGGCCGCCCCCCCTATAACCGCTTCTCGGTGCTGAAGGCGCGCTTCGACCCCTGGCTGGCCGGGCAGGCGGCCCGCGCCGGCGCGCTGGTGCTGGTCAACCACAAGGTCTCCCACCTCCTCCTGGACGGCGGCCGGGTGATCGGGGTCGAGGTCAGCCCGCCGGCGGCCAGACGCTTCCTCGCCCCGGTGACCATCGTCGCCGACGGGGCCGGGTCCCTCCTCGCCAGCCGGGCGGGACTCGTGGAAAAGCCGCGCGCCGAGGACATGTCGCTGTACGTGAAGGAGATCATCGCGCTGCCGCCGGAGCTGATCCGCGAGCGCTTCGGCCTGCGCCCGGGCGAGGCGGCCGTCATCGGCCTCTTCGGCCAGGCCACCGGCTACCTGCACGGCACCGCCTCCCTGTACACCTGCCGCGACTGCGTCGGCATCAACGCCGGCGCCCTGTTGGGGAGCCTGCGCCGGGCGCGCCTCAACCCGGCGGACCTGCTGCGGAACCTCAAGCGCCACCCGTTCGTGCGGCCCTATCTGGCGGGCGGGCGCACCGTCGAATACGCCGCCCACCTCATCCCCGACGGCGGCTACCACGCCATCCCCGAGCTGGTCCACGACGGCGCGCTCCTGGTGGGGGACGCGGCGGGGCTGGTCAACGGCACCCACGGGATCACCAACGCCGCCGTCTCGGGGAAGCTGGCGGCCGAGGCGGTGATCGAGGCGCACCGGCGGGGGGACTTCTCCGCCCGCACCCTGGCGGTGTACCGCGAGCTCCTGGAGGCCAGCTTCGTCATGGAGGACCTCCGGGCCAACCGGCGCGTCCCCGCCTTCTACGCCCGCCACCCGGACTTCTTCGCCACCTACGCCAAGCTGCTCAACGAGGTGGCCTACCAGGTCGCCATGGTCTACCCCCTGCCCAAGCGGGAGAAGCGGCGCCTGCTCCTGCGCCAGCTGCGGCGGGCCCAGCCCCTGCGCAAGACCTTGGCCGACCTGCTGGACGCGCTGAACGTGTCCCGCTAGACGCAGGCAACCCGGGACCACCGTCAGTGGAACCGGGACTGGCGCTCGACCCGCACCCGCACCTCCACCTCCACGGGGATATGGCGGAGTTCCTTGTCCCAGCGTCCCTGCAGATCGCGCCACAGCCCCGGGTGCCCCCGCCGCAGGTAGGTGCCCCAGCCCAGGAAGTCGGCGCCCAGCTCCCGCTGGCGGCGGATGGCCAAGAGGGCGAGGCGACGGATCGCCCGGGCCGCCTCCTGGGACAGGACCCGCTCCTCCTCGACCGAGACGCCGCGGGGGGCGGGAGCCCGCGGACAGCCGGCGTCCCAGGCTCTCGCCCGCGCGGAGACGCGGTAGCGCAGGACCAGGCGGCCGTCCCGCGTCTCCGCCAGCAGCTTGCTGGAGCGGTAGGTGATCCTGACGGTGGTGTCCAGGCGTGCCGGCGTCACCGAGCCGCCCACCGCGAGCGGCGGGCAAGGCACCACCAGAGTCGTGTGGCGGCCGGCGCCGGACAGCAGGGAGGCCCCCAGGGTCTCCTCTTCGTCCAGCCAGCCCACGAGCCGGTAATCCTGGAACACGGCGGCGCCCGCCATCCTGGGCTGGCCGCCCTGCCACTCCAGCCTGGGCGCCAGGGCGACCCCGTTCTCCTCGGTGGCGGCGACGAACTGGCTGAGGCGGTGGGTCGGAGGCACGCTGCCCCGCGCCAGGGCGTTCCACACCAAGGTGGAGAGGTAGAGGGAGGCGAACTGGCCTTCCGGCGGCACCGCCGAAAGGAAGTCGCCTCCCCGCCCCCGGGCGACGAGGAAGTGCAAGCTGGTGCTCATGGCCGGGTGACAGCCGGCACAGCCCAGCTCGTCCTTCTCCCCCCGCCGGGCGTACTCCTCGCCCAGGATGAGCAACAGCTGGTGGCCGAACTCCAGAGGGCGCGCCCAGGAGGCGCGCTGCATCGCCAGGGCATGGGCCGAGGTGGCGGCCGTGGCTCGGAGGAGGGTCCGGCCCCCGGGAGGCGTTCCCCCCTGCGCGGCGCCTGCCCCCGGACCGGCAGCAGCGCGGGCGGAGGTGACAGCCGGCGAGGCGACCTCGGCCGTAACAGCGTGGGCCAGGTCCTGGCCCGGCACCGCGTCCACTGCCATGCCCAGCACCAGGCTGCGGTCGTTGATGTCCCGGTAGTCCCAGCAGCCGCCGGCGAGGAGGCCGAGGGTCAGGGCCGCGGGAAACCAGGTCCAGCGCGGGATCACCGGCGGCCATCCCCCCAGGCGGTCCCCGCACCCTGGCCTGCTGGCCCCGCGCCGGCGGGGCCGCGCAGGTGGGAGAGGCCCAGCCCGAGCGCGGGGAGCGCGTAGACGAATACCCAGGCTGGTGGGTACAGCCAGGCACGCATCCGCTCCAGCGCGTCGAAGTGAGGCGGGAGCAGGGAGGCCACCAGGAGGGCGGGGGCCAGGCCCAGGACCACCCTCCCCAGGGGAGGCGACGCGGGCAGCAACCCCCTGATCGTCAGGACAGCCGCCAGGTAGAGGAGGGCAAAGCGGCCGAAACCGAGCATGACGACGACCCCCAGGTAGATCAGCTCCAGCTTCTCGAAGGCCAGGCCCGGCCTGGGCACGTTCTGCACGGCCACGACGGCCGGCCAGTGATACAGCTGGGCGGCTCGCACCCCCCACAGGGAGAACACCATCACGACCGCGCCGCCGAGACCGAGGAAGGCGAGGGCCATACCCCCCAGGGTCGCCGCCACCAGCCGCCCCGGCCGGACCAGGTAGCCCGCCAGCACCAGGGGAAGGGCAACCCCTTCCAGGGCGCCGGCCACCCGCCAGGCCTCCCGCGCCACCTCTCCCGGGCCCCCCGGGGGCAGGTCCGCCAGCCGGGCGGGCTCCGCCTGGGTGATGCCGGCCACGTAGAAGGCCAGGACCACGGTGAGCGCGAAGGGGACGACGACGAAGGCCCAGCGGCCCAGAGGCTCGACCCCCCGGGCGACCAGGTAGGCGGCCACCGCCAGGAGGTACAGCACGGGTGCCCACACCGGCGTCCGAGGGAGGAGGAGATCGATGACCTTGGACGCCTCGTGGCGGAGCAACCAGGCCGCCTCCAGGAACCAGAAGAGGGCGTAGCCGGCGGCCACCGCCGTCCCCGCCCCGCGGCCCAGGAGGGCGCGGGAGATCTCCACCGCCGTCAGCCCCGGGTGGCGCCGGACCAGGAGGGCCGCTGCCACCGCCCCCAGCGTGGCCAGAGCGAACCCCGGCGCGAAGCTGAACACCCCTCCCCTGCCGGCGGCGGCGACGACCAGGACGGGCGGCTCGACCAGGGCCAGGGGCAGGAGGAGGACGAGGGCGGTGGTCGGCAGGCGGTCGTTGAACCAGTTCACCGGGAAGTCTCCCGCCCCGTCTGCCTGTCCGGGTCCTGCATGACCGCGTCGCGCGGCCGGAGGAAGGTCGGCCGGCGGCGGAAGGCCGGCAGAGGCTGCTTGATCACCGTGTCCTTGAGGTCCTGGGCGGAGAAGTAGGCGTACGGGACCAGGTAGGGCACGCCGAAGCTGCGCAGGGTGGCCAGGTGCGCCAGGATGGCCAGCAAGCCCATGACCAGGCCGAACATCCCCAGCACCGCCGTCGAGATCATGAGGGGCAGGCCCAGGAGGCGGACCACGGTGCCCAGGGGGATGGTGGGGATGGAGAAGGAGGCGATGGCGGTGAGGGCGATGACGATCATCATGATCTCGCTGAACACGCCGGCCCGCACGCCCAGGTCGCCCAGCACCAGGCCGCCCACCACGCCGAAGATCTGGCTCACCGGCGAGGGCATGCGGAAGCCGGCCTCCTTGAGGAGCTCCAGGGCGAACTGCGCGAAGAGGGCTTCGAAGAGCACGGGGAAGGCCACCCCCTCCCGGCTGGCCGCCACCTTGAGGGCCAGCTTCAGCGGCATGAGCCCCGGGTTGAAGGAAGCCGTGGCGACGTACAGCGCCGGGGTGAACAGGGCCACGCCGCTGGCCAGGAAGCGCAGGAAGCGCAGGAGGTTGACCGGCAGCCAGCGGTCGTACGAGTCCTCGGGGCTGTGGAAGAGGCCATCGAAGGTGGAGGGCACGATGAGGGCGAAGGAACTGGTGTCCACCAGGATGGCCACCCGGCCCTCCAGGAGGCCCGCCACCACCACGTCCGGCCGCTCGCTGCCGTTCACCGTGGGGAAGGGCGACCACCAGCAGTCCTCGATGAGCTGCTCCACGTAACCGGCGTCCAGGATCCCGTCGATCCTGATGGCTTTGAGGCGCCGCTCCGCCTCGGCCACCACGTCGGGGTTGGCGACCCCCTCCAGGTAGAGCAGCGCCACCTCGGTCTGGCTGCGCGCCCCGATGCGCATCTTCCGCACCCGCAGGCCCGGGTCGCGCAGACGGCGGCGGACGAGGGCGATGTTCCAGATGAGGGTCTCGCTGAAGCCCTCCCGGGGACCCCGCAGGGAGAACTCGACGCTCGGCTTCTCGACCTCGCGCCCCTTCCAGCCCGGGCTGGCGATGACGACGGCGCCCGGCTGGCCGTCGACCACCAGGGCCGTCGCGCCGCCCAGGACCTCCCTCACCACCTCGTCCAGGGAGGGGACCAGCTTCACCTCCGCGGCGGTGACCGCTTCCTCGGCCAGCCGGCGCAGCGAGACCCCGTCCCGGGCGGGAACGGGAGCCGCCCGCACCAGGGGCTGGATGATCCGCTCCTCCACGTCCTCCTTCTTCGCCAGGCCGTCGATGTAGACGAGGGTGGCTTTGGGGCCCCTCCTGAGGCGGAAGGTCCGGAAGACGACGTCGTCGTTGTCACCCAGCAGGGACCGCAGGGCTTCCAGCAGGGTGGAGGCGTCCGCGCCCCCGCCGCCTTCCCCCGTTCCTCCCCGCCGCAACGCCGCGTCCGCCTCGGCCAGCCGCGCGCGTGCGACGACGCAGGCGCGGGTCAGCTCCCGGATGAGCGTGCGCTTCTCCGCCCGGCTCATCTTCCAGGTCCCCCACGTGTGGCCACATCCGTAAGGCGCCTTCCATCCTTGAAAGAATGCCCCGCGCGGGCGGCCCCCAAACGCCGCAGCGCCACCGCTTGCCGTGATCAGGAGGGACAGCCAGGAAGAGGCGGTCCCCGCCCCGTTGGTCCCGGCCGGACGGGGCAACACTAGTCAGTTGTGAAGCGCAGGGAGAACGCGGGCAGGGACGCCGTTTTCCCTCCGGCCAGGTTGGCCGCCGCGCTGGAGCGCCGGCGGGCACACCGGCTGGCGGAGGCCGCCCGCCTGGCGCCCCGGCTGGTGGACGAGGGCTACATCCACGTGGCCGTCCGCGACCCGGACGCCTGCGCCCGCGCCTGCGGCGAGCGCTGCTGCACCTTTCTCTGCCCGGCGGCCGTGTTCCAGTGGCTGGCGCCAGACCGCCTGGTCGTCCGCTACGAGCTGTGCGTCGAGTGCGGGGCCTGTCGCCTCTTCTGTCCCCTGGACAACGTGGAGCTGGACACCCCGCGAGGTGGCTACGGCATCTTCCACCGCTTCGGTTGAGCCAGGGCGCCGCCCGCGTGCGGGGAACACTAGGATACCGGAGGTGACAGGGCTGCCCTTCTACCTGCGGCAACCTGGCGACGCCGTGGCCAACCGCGTGGACGAGCGCCTCGCCCGTGCCCGGGAGGAGGTGCGGGCCGTGGTGCGCGCCCACCAGGAGCGGCTGGCCCTCTTCCCCTCGGCCGGCCCGGCCCGGCGCCCGTCCCTGCCGGACCGTTTCGCCCGCGGCTTCCTCTGGGGCCTCCTGCTCGGCCTGGTCTTGGAGGTCGTCGCGCTCCTGGCCCTTCCCTACCTCGCTTCGGGCGTGCGCTCGGTGGGCACATGAGCCCGGGGGCCGGAGAACGCCCCCCGCGGCGCCGCTTGGCCCTGCTGGCCCGGCTCGCGGGGGCCGCGGGGACGGCGGTCTTCCTCGCCGGCCTGGTGGCCGGCACCGCCACCTCGGCCTTCTTCGCCTCCGGAGCCGTCGTGCTCTACCGGCCCTCGGCAGACTTCTTCTGCAGCCGCTGCCACCCGGCCATCGTCGCCGCCTGGAAGAACTCCACCCACGCCGACGTGCGCTGCGCCGACTGCCACAGCCGCGAGGGCTCCCTCGGCTTCTGGGCCGAGAACCTCTACGCCGCCCACATCACCCTCACGGCCCTCAACGGCCGGTACCGGGAGCTGATCCCCTTCCGCACCCAGGTCTCCGACGGCGGCTGCCTGAAGTGCCACCGGCAGGCCGTGTACGGCCGGCGCAGCGGGCGCTGGGTAGCCGGCATGCCCGACCGCCTGACCTGGCAGGGCCGCCCGTTTACCCACCGCGAGCTCTTTCTCCAGGGTTACAAGTGCACCCACTGCCACAGCACCGTGGTCGAGGGCGACCTGGTGCCCCCCGGAAGTCGCACCTATCCCCACCTTCCCCCTCTCCCTCCCGGCCAGCCGCCGGCCGCTCCCGCTCGTTGACACATTTTGCTTGCCAAGCGTAATATCATAGTCTTATGGGTCGTAAGGGAGAGAAGGGGAGGCTGGTGGAACGCAACCTCGAGGCCATCCTGGCCAGGCTCCAGGAGAGGGACTACAAGCTCACGCCCCAGCGCCAGTTGGTGGTTCAGACGTTGCTGCGCAATCCGGAGAAGCACCTGAGCGCCGAGGACGTCTATCACCTCGTGCGGCAGGAGAACCCCGACATCGGTCTGGCCACGGTGTACCGCACCCTCGACCTGCTCTCGGAGCTTGACGTCCTCCGCAAGATCGAGTTCGGCGACGGGCGCACGCGCTACGAGTTGCGGGAACAAGCCCACCATCACCACCACCTGATCTGCACCGCCTGCGGCAAGGTGGAGGAGTTCGGCGAGGACCTGCTCGAGGCCCTGGAGGAACAGGTGGCCAGGCAGAGCGGCTTCCGCGTGACGGATCACCAGGTGAAGTTCTACGGGCTGTGCAGGGCCTGTCAGGAGGCGCCGGCCCAGCGGGAGCAGGCGTTCTAGCCCTTGCCGCCGAAAGACGACCCGTGGTGGGTGTAGTTCCGTGGACTGGCGGACGCTGACGGCCACGTTCACCCTGGTCTTCCTGGCGGAACTGGGCGACAAGACGCAGCTCGCCACCATGCTGCTCGCCGCCGAGTCGCGCTCCCTCGCCTCCGTCTTCCTCGGCGCCGCCGGGGCGCTCGTCCTGAGCGCGCTCCTCGGCGTCGTCGCCGGAGACCTGTTGCAGCGCTTGCTGCCGTTGCGGTACGTGCAGGTGTTCGCCGGCGTGGCCTTCATCGCCGTCGGGCTGCTGCTGCTGCGGGCACCAAGCTGACTTGTTGCCTTGCGTCGCGCCGGCGCGCTAGAATTATCTCTGCCGCGCACAGCGTGCGCCCTTAGCTCAGCGGATAGAGCACTGGCCTCCGGAGCCAGGTGCGGGGGTTCGATTCCCTCAGGGCGCACCATCTTTTTTGGCTTCCCCTTGCCCGTCCCGGCGAGCGGCGCCGCGCCCCGGCTCCGGTTCGGCGCCACCTGGATGTGGTATACTTACTGCTGTTTATGCTTCTCCCCGGCGGGGTGGGGGCATTGCACGACTTCCTCATCATCGGCGGCGGCAGCGCGGGACTGGCGGCCGCCCTCTTCGGCCGCCGGAAGCACCTCAACACCATCCTCCTCGAGAAGAGCGACGCCTTCGGCGGCCACCTCTGGCACAGCTACGGTGCCAAGCCGGTGCTCGACTATCCCGGATTCCCCGAGGGCATCCTGGGCCGCGAGCTGGTCGGCCGCTTCGTGGAGCACGCCCGCAGGGAAGGTGCGGAGCTGCGGACGCGCTGCACCGTGGAGCGCGTCGAGCGCTGGGAACCGGGGTACCGGGTGCGCACGGCCGAGGGGGAGACCTTCGACGCCCTCTGCATCCTCGTCGCCATCGGCACCGTGCCGCGCCGCCTCGGGCTCCCGCGGGAGAAGGAGTTCGCCAACCGGGGCATCTTCTACGCCTTGAATTCGCCCCAGGACTTCGCCGGCAAGGACGTGCTGGTCGTCGGCGGCGGCAACACCGCCCTCGAGGTGGCCCTGGGGCTCAAGGGCGTGGCGTCCCGGGTGCGCCTCGTCCACCGCAGCCGCTTCCGCGCGGACGAGAGCCTGCAGCACGAGTTCCTGGCCGCCGGGATACCCTACGAGCTGGGGTGGGTCGTCGCCGCCCTGGAAGGGCAGGAGGCCCTGTCGGCGGTCCGCCTGCGCCACCTGGAGACGGGAGAGGAGCGGGAGGAGCCCCTCGAGGCGCTCATCGTCTGCACCGGCCTCTCGCCCTCTGTGGGATACCTGGAGGAGCTCGGCGTGGCGTTGACGGACCGCGGGTACGTGATGGTAGACGCCGACTGTCAGACCAACGTGCCCGGCGTCCTGGCGGCAGGAGACATCACCGGCGCCATCGCCCGCCTCGCCGTGGCCGTCGGCCAGGGCGTGACGGCCGCCCACACGGCCCACCGCTACGTGAGGGAGTTGCAGCTCAGGGGCTCGCCCGTCCGCGGCTGAGCCCCGCCCATCGGCGCCCCCGGCCCGGAGGGCGCCCGTCGGCGGCTCAGGAGCGCGGCAGGTAGGTCGAGCAGTTCGTCTCCTCCGGCAGCGTGGCCCCCTCGCCCGACACCTGGATGCCGTCGGCGCGGCAGCGCCCGCTCCCGTCATGGAACAGGCACGCCCTCACCCGGCAGCGGACCTCGGGGCTCGTCTGCACGTCGGGGCGAAACGGTTCCTCGGCCAGATCGGCCCAGTTGAAGTTGTCCAGGGCCAGGAGCACCTGGCCCAGGCCGCGCCGGTGCGCGAAGGTCGCGCAGAGGGTGTCCCCCGGCCCTCCGCGCGGCGGCCCGCTCCCCTGCACTTCCACCTCGATGACCCCGGCTGAGCAGAGGTCGCCAGGGAGCCAGTGGGCGCAGTTGCGCGCGTTACACCTCACCTGCGTGTGCGCCATCTCCGGCCGTATTCTGGCCCGTGGCGCCCCGCGTCATCCGGGCGCCGGCCCCCAAGCCGGCCCCGCCTCGACCAGCGCCACGATCCCCAGGCGGTGCCTCCGCACCCGGCGCACCTCGAGACCGGCGGCGCGGGCCAGGGCCTCGCTGTCCCGGTTCAGGTGGCAGCCCAGGCGGCGCACGTTCCCCGGCGTGAGGCGATCCTGCAGCCGGCCGATCCACGGCACCCGGCTCCGCACGTGGTCCAGGAGCAGGATCCGCCCGCCGGGCCGGCACACCCGGCCCATCTCCCGCAACGCCCGGACCGGATCGGGAATGGTGCACAGGCTCAGGGTGCTGAGCACCGTGTCGAAGGAGCGGTCGGGGAACTCCAGCCGCTCGGCGTCCATCGGCAGCAGGACGACAGTCCGCCCCAGGCGCGCCGCCCGCCGCGCGGCCCGCTCCAGCATCGCCGGGGAGAGGTCGACCCCGGTGAGACGGCAGCCGGGTGGGTAATAAGGGAGGTTCTTGCCGGTGCCGATCCCGACCTCCAGGACGTCCCCGCGGGCCTTGGCCACCAGCTCCCGGCGGCAGCGGCGGAGGCCGAGGAGGACCTCCGAGGGGAGCTCCAGGAAGTCGTAAAGCCGCGCCAGACGATCATAGATGCGCCGGATGCCTTGAGCGTCGAGCGGCCGCGTCCCGCCGCCGACGCCACCCCACGCCACCCGGGTCATCCCTCCTGTCTTCCCGTTCCCGCCGACCACGCGAGATGCCGAGCAGGTTTGACAGCCCTCTTCCCGATATGGTACCGTCAGGGTGACCAACTGAATAACTTGAACCAGCCGGTTCGCCTGAACGCCGAATCCCCGCCCGCGCGGGCGGGGAACGGGGGACCCAGTTCGGTGGGGCGAGTCAGGACCGCGGCGGCGCGCGGAGCGTGGCCGCGGCCTTGAAGGGCCAGACTCTTCCGGCCCGAGCCCGTCAGCTAACCTCGTAGGCGTGGGGAAGAGGAGGTTGACCGGGTCTCGTTTGCGCTCGGCACGGTGCCGCAGCGCTGCCAGGCCCAAGGAGGACCTCCTTGGGCCTTTCCGTCGTTGACGACTCTCTCCCTCTAGAACCCGACGAAGGTGTCAAAGGTTCGGCCCCCCACGGCGCCAGCGGCCGGTACGGTGCATGGAGGAGGGGGAAGGCCATGATCCGACGCAAGCCCTGCTTCGCCGTGGTCGGCGCGGGGCACGGCGGCCTCGCCATGGCGGGCCACCTCGCCCTCATGGGCTACGACGTGCGGCTCTACAACCGCAGCAGCGGGCGCCTCGGGCCGGTGCGGGCCGCCGGCGGGATCCGCCTGGAGGGGGCCCTGCGCGGCTTCGCGCCCATCCGGACCGCCACCGACGACCCTGCCGAGGCGGTCGCGGGCGCCGACGCGATCATGGTGGTGGTCCCAGCCTCCGGCCACCGGGAGGTGGCCCGGCTCCTGGCCCCCCACCTCCAGGCCGGACAGATCGTCCTCCTGCACCCCGGACGGACCCTGGGCGCCATCGAGTTCGAGCACGCCCTCCGGGAGGCCGGCTGCCAGGCGGACGTGATCGTGGCGGAGGCCCAGACCCTCGTGTATGCCAGCCGTGTGGTCGGTCCGGCGCGGGTGCGGGTGTTCCGGGTCAAGCGCCAGGTACCGGTGGCGGCCCTGCCGGCGGGGCGGACACCGGAGGTGATCCGCAGGGTGGGCGCCGCCCTCCCCCAGCTGATCCCGGCGCCGCACGTCCTGAAGACCAGCCTGGACAACATCGGCGCCGTCCTCCACCCCGCCCCGGCGCTCCTCAACCTGGCCCGCATCCAGGGCGGCGTGCCGTTCGAGTACTACCTGGACGGGATCACCCCGGCGGTGGCGGCCGTCCTGGAGGCGGTGGACGCCGAGCGCCTGGCGGTGGCCGCCGCCCTCGGCGTGGCGGCCTGCAGCGCCCGGGAGTGGCTGGCAGAGGCCTACGGCGCCGCCGGCCCCGACCTGGGCGCCGCCATCCGAGCCAACGCCGCCTACCGCGGCATCCCGGCGCCGGCAGGCCTGCCCACGCGCTACCTGTCGGAGGACGTGCCGACGGGCCTCGTGCCCCTGGCCTCGCTGGGGGAGTTCCTGGAGGTGCCGACGCCGGTCATCAACAGCCTGATCACCCTGGCGTCCCTGGCTGCGGGCACCGACTTCCGCCGCACGGGGCGCACCCTGGAGCGGGTCGGGTTGATGGGGATGAGCGTGGACGACATCCACGCGTACGTCATCGAAGGGAGGGAGCGCGCATGCCGGATCGCTTGAAGAGGCCCGTAGCCCTGGCCGCGGCCCTGGGCGACTGCGTCCACGTGGCCGGCATCTATCGTTTCCTCAACCTGGCCGAGGAGGCGGGGTACCAGACGGTCTTCCTGGGGCCGGCCGTGGCGCCGGAGGCCGTGGTGGAGGCCATGAGAACCCTGCGGCCCGACCTGGTGGGCCTCAGCTACCGGCTGACGCCCGCCGCCGCGGGCCGGATGCTGGCCGACCTGCGGGCGCTCCTGCAGCGCGCCGGGTTCCAGAAGCCGCGCCTGGCCTTCGGGGGCACGCCGCCCGTCGCCCGGGTCGCCCGCGAGAGCGGCCTTTTCGAGACCGTGTTCGACGGGTCCGAGGGCGACGAGGCGGTGATGGCATGGCTGCGCGGCCGGCCGCGGCGCCGCGCCCGGGAGCGCTTCCCCTCCACCCTGGTGGAGCGGGTGGAGAGGCAGGCTCCCTACCCCCTCATCCGCCACCACTTCGGCCTCCCCTCGTACGAGGAGACCCTTGAGGGGGTGGCACGGCTGGCGGAGGCGCGGGTCTTGGACGTCATCTCCCTGGGCGTGGACCAGAACACCCAGGAGCACTTTTTCCACCCCGAGGAGATGGACCCCCGCCAGGACGGGGCCGGCGGGGTGCCCGTCCGCACGCCGGCGCAGTTCCGCGCCCTCTACGAGGCCTCGCGCCGGGGCAACTACCCGCTCCTGCGCTCCTACAGCGGCACCCGCGACCTCATCGCCATGGCCGAGGTGCTGCACCGGACCATCAACCTAGCCTGGGGGGCCATACCCCTCACCTGGTACAGCATCCTGGACGGGCGGAGCGACCGTCCGGTGGAACAGACCATCCGCGAGGCCCAGGCGGCTTTCGCCTGGCACGCCGAGCGGGGCATCCCCGTGGAGTGCAACGAGGCGCACCACTGGAGCCTGCGCGACGCCCCCGACACCGTGGCGGTGGCCATGGCCTTCCTCGGCGCGTACAACGCCAAGGCCGCCGGGGTGCGCCACTACGTGGCCCAGTACATGTTCAACACGCCGCCCGGGACCACGTTTGCCATGGACCTGGCCAAGATGCTGGCCAAGGTGGAGCTGATCGAGGCGCTCCACGACGGGAGCTTCACCACCTTCCGGGAGACCCGCGCCGGCCTCATGAGCATGCCGGCGGACCCGGACGTGGCGCGCGGCCACCTGGCCGCGTCCATCCTGCTCCAGATGGCGCTCCGGCCCCACATCGTGCACGTGGTGGCCCACGTGGAGGCGGACCACGCCGCCACCGCCGACGACGTGATCGAGGCCTGCCGCCTGGCCAGGGGGGTCATCCGCGACGGGCTCCACGGACTGCCCGATCTCACCCTGGACCCGCGCGTCCAGGAGCGCAAGGCGGAGCTGGTGGCGGAAGCCCGCCTCCTCCTGGACGCCATCGCCGACCTGGCACCGCCCGGCGTGGCCGATCCCTGGACCGACCCGGCCACCCTGGCCCGGGCGGTCCACCTGGGCCTGCTGGACGCCCCGCACCTGCGCAACAACCCCGAGGCGCGCGGCCAGGTCCAGACCCGCATCGTCGGCGGCGCCTGCCGGGCCATCGACCCGCACACCGGACGGCCCCTCAGCGAGAGGGAACGCCTGGAGCGGCTCCTGGCCGGGGTACACCGCGCCGCCTCCTGACGCGGGGCCGCAGCCCCGCGCCTGCCGGGACCCCGCCGCACGCCCGGGAGACGGTGGGCCGCGAGGCGGCTGGCGCCGTCAGGGCGCCGTGAAGCGAAGGAGGTGATCGCCGTTGTGCGGCACCGCCGGCGGCTTCGGCCGACCGGACAGCGATACGGTGGGTCGCATGCTCGAAACCCTGCGCCACCGCGGCCCGGACGGGCGCGGGGTCTTCCGCTCCCCCGCCGGGACGTGCGTGCTGGGCCACGCCCGGCTGGCCATCATCGACCCGGCGGGCGGGCGGCAGCCCCTTCCCAACGAGTCGGGAGAGGTCTGGGTCACCTTCAACGGGGAGATCTACAACTTCGCCGCCCTGCGCCGGGAACTGATCGCCCGGGGACACCGCTTCCGCACCGCCTCCGACACCGAGGTGCTCGTCCACCTTTATGAAGACCTGGGACCGGAGATGGTCCGGCGGCTGGACGGCATGTTCGCCCTGGCCGTCTGGGACGGCGAGCGCCTCTTCCTCGCCCGGGACCCGTTGGGGATCAAGCCGCTGTACTACGGTTTCGCGCCGGACGGGACCCTGTACTTCGCGTCGGAGCTGAAGGCCCTGCGCCGGGCCCGCGCCGGGGCGCGGGAGTTCCCTCCGGGTACCTGGTTCCTCAGCGGCGAGGGGTTCCGCCGCTACTACGCGGTCCCCGGGCGCGGCACTGCCCGGGAGGCGCAGCCCGGGCCGCGACCCGCGGGCTTCCGCTCCCCGCCGGAGGCCGCGCGCCGACTGCGCGCCGTCTTGGAGGCCGCCGTGGCCAAGCGCCTGGTGGCGGACGTGCCCGTGGGGGTGTTCCTGAGCGGGGGCCTCGACTCCAGCCTGGTGGCGGCCATCGCCCGCCGGCTGGTCGGCGGCCCGCTCCACTCCTTCGCCGTCGGCACCCGCGACAGCGCCGACCTGGCCTGGGCCCGGCGGGTCGTCGACCGCATGACCATGGCCTGGTCCCTGGAGGGCAGGGTGCCCTTCCTGGACCGGGAGCTGGTCGAGCTGGCCCTCGGGGCGCTGCCGCCGTCCTGGAAGCTGCGGCCCCGGGGGCGGCGCGGGCGGCCGGTAGAGAAGTGGATCCTCCGGCTGGCCGCCGGCGAGGACCTGCCTGACGAGGTCGTCTGGCGGAAGAAGGAGAAGTTCTCCCACGGTACGGGAGCCAGCGTCCTCCTGGCGCGGCTGGCCGCCGAGGCGGTCGGCGACGCCGAGGTCGCCAAGGCCGCCCGCCGGGACGGCGGGCCTCCCGTCTCGCGCGAGGAGATCCTCTACCGCAGGCTCTACGACGAGTTCTTCCCCGGCGGATACGGCCTGGAGGCCGTGGGCCGCACCCGCAGCCTCGTCCCGGGCGAGATCCCCGCGGCTGCCGTAGCGGGGGGGTGGACGTCGTGAGGGAGACGACCCTCGTCCACCCGTCGCTCTGGGACGCCGCCGAGGTGGGGCGGCTGGCCCGCCGCCTCCTCAAAGGAAGCCAGCTCATCGTCGTGTCCAACCGGGCGCCCTACGCCCGGGGGCGCAAGCGCTGGATCCGGCCCGCGGGCGGCCTGGCCGCCGCCCTGGACCCGGTCCTCCAGGCCACCGGCGGCATCTGGGTGGCGGCTGGGAACCCGTCGGACGGCGGCGTGGTGCCCCTGCCGCCGGGGAAGGGGCTCTACCACCTCCGCTCCGTTCCCCTGACCGCCGAGGAGATCGAGGGGTACTACCTCGGGTACGCCAACGGCGGCCTGTGGCCCCTCTGCCACCTGCTCGTCGAGCGGGCCTCCTTCCCGGCCGCCGCCTGGCAGGCCTACCGAAGGGTCAACGCCCGCTTCGCGGCGGCCATCGCCCGGCAGGCCCGGCCGGGAGACCTGGTGTGGCTCCACGACTACCACCTGGCCCTCTGCCCGGCGCTCCTGCGCCAGGCGGTGCCGGCCGTCACCATCGCCCTCTTCTGGCACATCCCCTGGCCGCCCCACGACGTCTTCCGCCTCTGCCCCCAGCGCAAGGCGCTGCTGGCGGGCCTCCTGGGGGCCGACCTGCTCGGCTTCCAGACGGAGGAGTCCGTACGCAACTTCGTCGACTGCGCCCTCCGGGAGCTGGGCGCTCGCCTCCAGGAGGAGCCCTGCCGCGTCCTCTACCGGGGCCGGGCCACCCGCATCGGCGTCTTCCCCATCAGCATCGACTACGCCACCCTGGCCGGGCTCGCCCGCGCGCCGCTCACCAGGCGCCGCGCCCGGCTGATCCAATCGGCCCTGAAGCTCTCCGGTCAGGCCGTGGGCGTCGGCGTGGACCGGCTGGACTACACCAAGGGGATCCTCCAGCGGCTGCAGGCCCTGGACATCTTCTTCACCCGCTACCCGGACCAGCGCGGCCGGGTGACCTTCGTCCAGGTGGCCGTGCCCAACCGCACCGGCCTGGAGGCGTACCGCACCCTGCGCCGCCAGGTCGAGGAGGCGGTGACGGCCATCAACGCGCGCCACGCCCTGCCCGGCTGGAAGCCGATCCGGTACGTGGGGCGCTTCCTCGAGCACCCCGTCCTGGCCGCCCTCTACCGCCTGGCCGACTTCGCCGTCGTAAGCTCGCTGTACGACGGGATGAACCTGGTGGCCAAGGAGTTCGCCGCCTGCCAGGTGGACCGGCCCGGGATCCTCCTCCTGAGCGAGACGGCCGGGGCCAGCCGGGAACTGGAGGGGGCGATCCCCATCAACCCCCTCGACCCCGAGGGCCTGGCCGAGGCCATCCGCCAGGCGCTGGCCATGCCCGTCGCCGAGCGCCGGCTGCGGGTCCAGGCCTGGCAGGCCCACCTGGCGCGCCACAACGTCTTCAAATGGGCGGCCGACGTCCTGCGGGCCGCGGTGCAGGCGGGATAGGCGTGGCCGAGCCGTTCTGGGCCACCGCCCCGCGGCTGGCCGAGCTAGCGCGGCGGGCCGAGGGCGTCGACTGCTTCTTCGACCTGGACGGCACCCTGGCCCCCATCGCCCCCACCCCGGCGGAGGCGTCGCTGCCGCCGGAGGTGCCCGGCCTCCTGGCGCGCCTGCACCGGCCGCCCTTGGCCACAGTAGCCGTCGTGAGCGGGCGGGCGCTGGCCGACCTGGAGGCGTTCTTCCCGGCCGCCGACTACGCCCTGGCGGGGAACCACGGCCTGGAGATCCGCCTGGCAGGGGAAACCCTGGTGCACCCGGAGGCGTCCGGCGCGCGCCCGGCCCTGGCTGCGGTCGCGGCCCTCCTGGCCGCCTCCGTCCGGGAGATCCCGGGGTGCTTCGTCGAGGACAAGGGGCTGGGGGTGGCCGTCCATTTCCGCAACACGCCCAGGGACCGGCTGGCCGGCGTCCGGGACGCCGTGCGGGCAGCCCTCGCGCTGGCGCCGGGCGGCGACCTCCTGACGGTGCGCCCCGGCAAGGAGGTCCTGGAGGTACGTCCGGCGGGCGGCGGCGACAAGGGGGCGGCCGTCCTCCGGCTGATGGAGCGGCGGCGGGGCGGGGGCTGGCGCGGCCGCTACCTGCCCGTCTACGTGGGCGACGACCTCACCGACGAGGACGCCTTCCGCGCCCTACGCGGGGTCGGGGTGACGGTGCGCGTGGGGGCAGGGCCGACGGCGGCCGCCTGCTACCTGGACGGGCCGGAACAGGTGCCGGGCCTGCTGTCCTGGCTGGCGGAGGCGGTAGAGGAACTGCACCGGTCGCGGCGAAAGGGATAGCCGGGCGGGACGAAAGGAGGAAGCCGCGGTGAACGGGACCAAGGCGCGGACCGTGGCCGTCTGGGCGCTGGGCCTCCTCGCGGCGGCGCTGGCCGTCCTCGTCGTCCTGCAGGCGCTGGGGGTGGACGTCGGCCCCCTCCTCCGGGCGGCGGGTCCCAAGGCCCTCCGCATCCTGCTCATCGCCGCGGGTGCAGCCCTCATGGTGCGCGTCGCCTACATCGCCATCCACCGCATCGAGGTGATCGTGGACGACGGCGACCCCCACCTCTCGGAGCGGGAGAAGCGCGCCCGCACCCTGGCCACCATCCTGCGCAAGGTCACGGCGGTCACGGTGGCGGCGGTGGCCGTCCTCACCATCCTGCAGGAGCTGGGGGTCGACACGCGGGCCATCATCACGGCGGCGGGGATCGGCGGCCTGGCCGTCGGCTTCGGCGCCCAAAACCTGGTGCGGGACGTCATCAGCGGCTTCTTCATGCTCATGGAGAACCAGATCCGGGTCGGGGACGTGGTCACCATCAACGACAAGACCGGCGTGGTGGAGGACATCACCCTGCGCACCACCATCCTGCGGGACCTGGAGGGGACGGTGCACATCTTCCCCAACGGCGCCATCCAATACGTCTCCAACCGGACCAAGGACTGGTCCCGGGCCGTCCTCGACGTCGGGGTGGCCTACAAGGAGGACGTGGACCGGGTCATGGAGGTGCTGCGGGAGATCGGGGAGGAGCTGGCCGCCGACGAGGTCCACCGCCACAACATCCTCGAGCCCCTGCAGGTCCTGGGCGTGGACGACTTCGGCGACTCCCAGGTTACCATCAAGGTCATGGTCACCACCCGCCCCCTCAAGCAGTGGGAGGTGGCCCGCGAGCTGCGCCGCCGCATCAAGAAGCGCTTCGACCGCGAGGGCATCGAGATCCCCTTCCCGCACCTGAGCCTCTACTTCGGCGAGGCGAGCAAGCCCATCGCCGTCACCGGGCTGGCCGCACCGCCCGCGCCGGGCGGGCAGGGTTCGGAGGCGGGCCCCGCCCGGCGGTCCGGGGAACCGGCGCGTGGCACGTGATACAATCGAGGCACGATCTCCTCGGAGGGCGGTCCCCATGACCACCGGAACCCTGAAGACCGCCGACGACCTGCTGCAGATGCCCGACGACGGGCACCGCTACGAGCTCGTCCGGGGGGAGGTGGTGCGGCTGACGCCCGCGGGCGCGGAGCACGGGGTCATCGCGGGAATCCTTCACGAAAAGCTGGCCGCCCATGCGCGTGACCACCGCCTCGGCATGGTGTGCGCGGCTGAAACCGGCTACCATCTCTTCCACGACCCCGACACGGTGCGTGCCCCCGACGTCTCCTTCGTGAGCCGGGAGCGCTTGGCGGCGGTGGGCATCCCTCAAGGATACTGGCCGTTCGCGCCCGACCTGGCGGTGGAGGTCGTCTCCCCGGGGGACCGCTTCCAGGACCTCATGGAGAAGATCCGCGACTACCTCGCCGCGGGCACCCGGCGCGTGTGGGTCGTGGAGCCGCGGTCCCGGACGGTGAGCGTGTACCGCTCGCCGACGGACGTGCGCGTGCTGACGGCGGCCGACGAGCTGGACGGCGAGGACGTGGTGCCCGGCTTCCGCCTGCCCGTGGCGGACCTCTTCCCTACCCCGCCCTCAGCCCGCGCCTGACCGCGCGGAGGACCGCCGCGGCGGCGCGTGTCGGCATCGCGGGCGCTCACTGGCCTGGGCCCGCGTCCTCCTTCAGAACGGCGCAGGCGGCGCCCAGGACCCCGGCGTCGTCCCCCAGCCGGGCCGGCACCACCTCCAGGCCGGCCGTGACGGGGGCGAAGGCCCGACGGCGCATCTCCGCCACCGCCCGGGGCACGAGGAGGTCCCACTCGGCGGCCATCCCGCCGCCCAGCACGATGCGCTCGGGGTTGAAGGCGTTGGCCAGACCGGCCAGCCCCATCCCCAGGGCGTCCGCCACCCCGGAAACGACCGCCAGGGCCTCCGGCTCGCCCCCCCGCGCCGCGGCGAAGACCTCCCGCCCGTCCCGTCCCGTCCGGCGGCGGATGGCGGTGCCGGAGGCCAGCGCCTCCAGACACCCGCGGTTGCCGCAGCCGCAGGCCGGTCCGTCCGGGTCCACGGTGAGGTGCCCGAACTCCCCGGCGAAGCCGTCCCGCCCGCCCAGCAGCCGGCCGCCCACCAGGGCGGCGCCGCCGATGCCGGTGCCGAGGGTCAGGAGCACCACGTCGCGGCAGCCCCGCGCCGCCCCCAGCCAGGCCTCCCCCAGGAGCGCGGCGTTGGCGTCCCGCAGGTGGCGCACGGGCAGGCCCAGCTCGGCGGCCAGGAGGCCGGCCGCGGGCACCTCGCGCCAGCCCGGCAGGTTCGGCGTGGTCACGATGACGCCCCGCCTGGCGTCCACGGGACCCGGCGTGGCCAGGCCCACCCCCACCAGGGCGGCAGCGGCGCGCTCCGCCGGCGGCGCCGCGAGGAGGTCGCGCACCGCCCGCGCCAGGCGCCTGATCACCGCCTGCGGCCCCTCCTCCGGCCGGGTGGCCTCCTTGCGCCGCGCCAGGATGCGCCCGCCGGCGTCCACCACCGCGACGCGCGCGTGGGTCCCGCCCAGGTCGATGCCCACGGCCAACCGGCTGTCCTCTCCCATGAGCTCCTCCCTCTCCCCCACCACGCACCCTGCCCCGGGCGCGCCGCCCCTTCAAGGGCCGCCGGCACCCGGCCCCGGCGCCGCGCCGGCGGCCGCCAGCTCCAGGGCCGCCAGGAGGAAGCCGGCGTGGGAGAACAGGTGGGGGAAGTTCCCCCGCGGCTCCCCCGTCTCCTGGTCGACGTGCTCCCCGAAGAGCCCGAGGTCGGTGGCCACCCGGCTCACCCCCTCCAGGACCTCCCCCGCCTCCGCCCGCCTCCCCTGCCGCAGGTACACCCGCGCCAGCCAGCAGCTGGCGAGGAGGAAGGGATGGGCCGCGCGGCCGAGGTCGTCCTCCCGGTACCGGTAGACGAAAGGACCTTCCACCAGCTCCCGCTCGATGGCCTCGAGGGTGCGCACGAAGGCCGGGTCGTCGGGGGCGAGGAAACCGTAAAGGGGCAGGAGCAGGAGCGCAGCGTCCACCTCGTCCCCCTCGAACGACTGGCCGAAGCGGCCTTTCTCGGGCCGGTACGCCTGACGCCAGAGGGCGTCGGCCACCGCCGCGGCACCCGCGCGCCACTCCTTCGCCTTGCCGGCCAGGCCCAGCCTTTCGGCCATCTCGGCCCCGCAGCGCAGGGCGACCCAGCACATGAGCTTGGAATGGGTGTGGTGGCGCCGCCGCCCGCGGAACTCCCACAGGCCGGCGTCCGGCAGGGTCCAGTGGGCCGCCACCCAGTCGGCGACGGTCTCCACAGCCCACCAGTAGGACCTCAGGAAGACGTCGTCGCCGGTCTCGACGAGGTACCGGTGCACGGCCCACAGGAAGTCTCCCTCGACGTCGAGCTGGAGCTGCCTGGCGGCGGCGTTGCCGATGCGGCAGGGACGGGCGTTGCGGAAGCCCTCCAGCCAGAGGAGATCCCGCTCGCCCTCCCTGGTGGTGCCGTCCACGGAGAAGAAGGGCCGGCGGAAGGGCTTGCCCGCCGTGTCGATGAGGTTGAAGGAGAACTCCAGGAAGCGGCGGGCGCTCACCACGTCCCCCGCCGCCAGGAGGGCCTCGGCGGCGTAGGAGCCGTCGCGGATCCAGTTGAAACGGTAGTCCCATTGCCGGTCGCCCCCCAGCACCTCCGGCAGGGAGGTGGTGGGAGCGGCGACGATGGCGCCGGTGGTGCGGTAGGTCAGCCCGCGGATCACCAGCAGGGAGCGCCGCACCAACCGGCCGAAGGGGCCCTCGTAGCCCATCCGGGTGGCGCTGCGCCAGTAGCGCCGCTGTTGCCGGAACAGGGCGCCGGAAGGGCCGGCGGCGCACAGGGCCGCCTCCCCCTCGGCCTCGAAGTCCTGCACGTAGCGCAGGATCAGCTCGTACTCCCCCGGATCCAAGAGCCAGCGGGTGCGGCTGTCCTCGGGCCGGTAGGTGGCGGGGCCGCAGATGCGCAACAGCAGCCCCTCCCGCCCCGCCGGGTTGGTGAAGTCGGCGCCGTCGGGCCGCCTGCGGTAGGCCGCCGCCGTGAGGCCGTAGCCGAACACCGGCTGCACGTGCACGCGCAGCGGGACCTCGGCGCGCACGAGCCTCCTGACCTCGGGCCGCCCGACGGCCAGGTAGTCGATCACCCGGGCGCGCCCGCTGGCTGTGGCGTGCTCGGTGACCAGGCAGTTGGTGCCCTCCACGTAGCGCTGCCGGCTGGTGAAGGCGCCGCCAGCCGGGGCGATGCTGAAGTGCCCGCCCCGCTCGCGGTCCACCAGGCGGGCGAAGACGGCCGGGCTGTCGAAGCGCGGCAAGGGCAGCCAGTCCAGGGAGCCGTCCGGGCTCACCAGGGCGGCGGTGTAGGCGTTGGAGAGGAAGCCGTAGAATTTCAACGCCGTCGCCCCCTTCGGCTCGGCGGCGCTGCCGGCCGCCCCCGCCGGAAGATAGCGTGCGCCAGGCGCCGCTAGCCGCTTGCGAGCATCTCCCGCACCGCGGCCACCTCGCCCGGCGGGCCCATGAGCGTCACGCGGTCCCCCAGCCTGAGCACCGTGTCGCCGCGGGGGACGAGCAGGTCCGATCCCCGCCGCAGCCCCACGGCGAGGACGCCGGCCGGTAGGCGGCAGCGGGACAGGGGCTGGTTGGCGCAGGCCGGGTTCCGCACCTCCACCTCTTCCAGCCGCGTGTCCTCGCCGCTCCCGAGCAGGTCGAGGATCCCGGGCGCCAGGGCGGCGGCGGCCAGGAGCACCACCGTGGACGTCTCCGCCGTGATGAGGCGGACGCCGCGGGCCTCCGCTTCCGGGAGGGCCTGCGGGTCGCCCGCGGCCAGGACGTTCTCGACCCCGTAAGCCGCCCGCGCCGTCTCGGCCAGGGCGATGTTCGCCCGCGGGTCGGCGGCGACGGCGAGCAGCGCCCTGGCCCGGTCCGCCCCGGCTGCCCGCAGGTCGGCGGCGGCGTCCCCGCTCCCCCGCACCACCCGGAAGCCGGTCCCCTCTCCGGGCAGCTGGCCCTGAAACGCCGGCAAGGCCAGCAGCACGGTGGGGGCCTCGGCAGCCACGCGCCGCGCCAGGGTCACGGCCAGCCCCCCGTCCCCGGCCACGATCACCGCCGCGCGCGCCTCGGCGCGGGCGCGGACCAGCCGGGAGAAGAGCACGGGGGAGACGACGCTCGTCACGATGGCCATCAGCAGGAAGGCGCCGACGGTGGCCTCGTCCATGACCCCCAGGCGCTGGGCGATCTCGGTGGCGGCGATGGTGAGGCTGAGCTGCGCGGAGACCAGGAACCCGCCTGCCAGGGTGTCCCGGAAGGGGAACCGGGACCAGAAAGACAGCAGCGGCAGGACCTTGACGGCGAAGGCCACGGCCACGAGGGCGGGAAGCAGGACCCAGGTGCGCGCCGAGGCGAAGGCGCCCCCCAGGTCGAGGGTGGCCCCGAAGAGGATGAAGAACACCGGCACGAAGAAGCCGAAGCCGAGGGCGTCCAGCTTCAGACGGAGGTGCTCCCCCTCCTCCCCCGTAATGAGCGAGATCATGGCGCCCGCCAGGAAGGCGCCGAGGATTGTCTCCACCCCGAGCTGCTGGGCGAGGGCGAGGAAGACGAGCACGAGGGCCATGGCCGCCCGCACGTCGAAGTGGCCGGTGGCGGCGGCCAGCAGGCGTCGCACCAGGGGCAGGCGGGCGAAGGCTGCCCCGCTCCGGTACATCTGCAGGAAGAAGACGAGGAAGAGGGTTAGGTACAGGAAGTTGCGGGCGCCACCCCCGCCCCGTGCGGCCGCCCAGGCGGTGATGAGGAGCATGGTGGCGAAGTCGGACAGGGAGGCGTAGGCGAGCAGGCCCTGACCGTAGGCGGTTCCCGTCAGGCGCCGCTCCTTGAGGGTGGGCAGCACAACGCCCAGGGAGGTGGTGGCGAAGATGAAGCCGGCCAGCCACGGGTCGGTGAGGAGCTGGTACCGGACCAGGACGTGACCCGCCGCCAGCCCGGCCACCAGGGTGAGGCAGAAGGCGAAGCCCGCGAGGAAGAGGGGCTGGGCCCCCACCGGACGGGCAGCCACGCCCGTCCTCCCCGGCAGCAGCCGGGCGAAGTCCAGTTCGAGGCCCGACAGGAACATGAGGTAGGCGAGCCCGAAGTCGGACAGGAAGGCCAGGATGTCGTCCGGGCGGATCAGGCCGAGGCCGCTCTGGCCCAGGATGATCCCCGCCAGGATCTCCCCCCCGACGTCAAGAAGGTGCAGGGAGCGGAGGCGGGCGCTCGCCAGGGGGACCAGGAAAGCCAGCAAGGACACGCTCAAGAGTGGAAGATACGACGGCACCCCGCCCTCCAGCGGCATCACCCCCGGGGGGAGATTCCGCCTCCTGGGGCCGCATCCCTCCTGAGCCCGGGCGCGGCCCGCCGGGGAGCCGGCCGCCCCCGCGTCCCCTCAGAAGCCGAGTTCCTCGCGGAGGCGCAGGTAGCGGATCAGGTGGCTGCGGCTGACGATCCCCTCGACCACCGCCCCGTCCGTCCCCTGCCTGATGACCGGCAACACGTGCAGGTCGCCCTCGTCCAGGCGCCGGAGCAGTTGCAGCAGTTCCGTCTCCGGCCCCACCGTGACCACCGAGGGCGCCGGCGTCATGATCTCCCCCACGGTCACCTCACCCCACCGCTCCCTGGGCACCTTCTTGACGTCGGTGAGGGTCACCATCCCCGCCAGGCGGCCGTCCCGCAGGACGACGGCGCTACGCGCCGTGCGCGGCAGCAGGACGCCGAAGACCAGCTCGTCCACCGGCACCTCGGGCGCCACCCCCACGTAGTCGCGGCTCATGAGCTCCCGCACCGGCACCCCGCGGAGGTACTCGCCCAGCACCGATTGACGGTAGCTGATCTCGGCGGCGTTGTTGAGGAACCAGCCGAGGAAGACGAGCCACATGCCGCTCACGAACCCGCCGGTGAAGCCGATGAGGATGCCCCCGAGGATCATCATGTAGGCGATGACCTGGCCGGCGCGGGCGGCGGTCAGGGTCGAGCGGCGGAAGTCGCCCGTCGCCTGCCACAGCAAGGCGCGGAAGAGCCGCCCACCGTCCAGGGGGAAGCCGGGGAGGAGGTTGAAGACGGCCAGGGTGACGTTGATGCGCGCCAGCCACCCGGCCACCGCCTGCACCGCCGCCACCGGCACCGCCAAGGCGACGGCGGCGTACAGCGCGGCCAGCCCCAGGCTGGTGGCCGGGCCGGCGGCGGCGATGGCCAGCTCGTCGGCGGGCCGGTCGGCGTCCCGCTCGATCTGGGCCGCTCCCCCGAAGATGAAGAGGGTGATCCTCCGCACCGGGACGCCCCGGCGGATGGCCACCAGGGAATGCCCCAGCTCGTGGACGAGCACGGAGGCGAAGAAGAGGAGGCTGGTCACCACCCCGGCGAGGACGTGCTGCCCGAGGCCCCAGGCGGGGAAGCGCGGGGCGAAGAACCCGCCCGCCAGGGACCAGGTCACCAGCCCGAAGACGATCAGCCAGGTGTAGTGGACCCGGACCTCGATCCCGGCGATGGCGCCGACCCGGTACGCGTTCTGGAGCAACGACCTCACCCCCCGTTGATTGTACCCCCTTCGGATGACCCGCGACAGGGACCCCGGCCCGGCGGGGGCGGTCGGGACATGCCCGTGAGGTACACTGACGGGAGGGGGACAGGTATGACCGCGCGTAGGGACGGAGGCAGAG
>JBBIPI010000006.1:0-25844 GCA_037442985.1 Clostridiales bacterium | reverse complement strand
GCCGAGCGGACCGACCAGGCCCTGGCCGGGCGGGAGCTGACGCCCCGGCCCGGGCCGGAGCCGCAGCACACGGTGACCGACGCCATCAGCCACGCCACCTGCGACGCCGCGGAGAACCTGGGGGCGGCGGCGATCATCACCGCCACCCAGTCCGGCCACACGGCGCGCATGGTGGCCAAGTACCGGCCGCGGGTGCCCATCGTCGCCTGCACGCCCCAGGAGCAGGTGGCGCGCCGCCTGCGCCTGGTCTGGGGGGTGATCCCCCTGGTGATCGCCGACCGGCGCACCACCGACGAGCTGATCGAGGAGGCGATCCGCCAGACGCTCCTCGCCGGCATCGTCCGCGAGGGCGATCTGGTGGTGATCACCGCCGGGGTGCCGACCGGGGTTCCCGGTTCCACCAACCTGCTCAAGGTGCACAGGGTCGGGCCGGCGGGCGCGTGAAGGCCGGCCCGGCCGCAGGGAAGGGAGTGTGGCGCATGCTGCAGACCATCCACAAGAAGACGGTGCGGGACGTCGACGTGGCGGGCAAGCGCGTCCTGGTGCGGGTGGATTTCAACGTCCCCCTCGACGACCGCGGGCAGGTGGCGGACGACACCCGCTTGCGCGCCGCCCTGCCGACCATCCGCCATCTCATGGAGCGGCGGGCGAGGGTGGTGCTCGTCTCCCACCTGGGGCGTCCCAAGGGCCAGCCGTCCGCCAAGTACAGCCTCAGGCCGGTGGCGGAGCGGCTCTCCCGCCTGCTGGGGCGGCCGGTCGCCTTCGCGGCGGACTGCGTCGGCCCGGAGGCGGAGCAGGCGGTGGCCGCCCTGGGCGAGGGGCAGGTGCTCCTCCTGGAGAACGTCCGCTTCTACGCCGGGGAGGAGGCCAACGACCCCGAGTTCGCGCGGCGCCTGGCCTCGCTGGCCGACCTCTACGTGAACGACGCCTTCGGCACCGCCCACCGCGCCCACGCCTCCATTGAGGGCGTGGCCCGCTTCCTCCCGGCGGTGGCCGGTTTCCTGATGGAGAAGGAGATCGCCGCCCTGAGCGCCCTGCTGGAGCCGGAGCACCCCTTCGTGGCCATCGTCGGCGGGGCCAAGGTCTCCGACAAGCTGCTGGTCCTGCAGCGCCTGCTCGACAAGGTGGACGTCCTGGCCATCGGCGGCGGCATGGCCAACACCTTCCTGCGCGCCCTCGGGTATCGCACCGGCAAGTCGCTGGTGCAGGAGGAGATGATCCCCGAGGCCAGCCGGCTCATCGCCCGGGCGCGGGAGGAGGGCAAGGAGCTCCTCCTGCCCCTGGACGTGGTGGTGGCGGACTTCTTCCTGGCCACCGCCGACCACAAGGTGGTGCCCGTGTCGGCGGTGCCCGAGGACTGGATCATCCTGGACATCGGGCCGCTGACGGTGAAGCGCTACGGCGAGGCGGTGGCCAAGGCGCGCACCGTCTTCTGGAACGGCCCCATGGGCGTGGCCGAGTGGCCCAACTTCGCCCGCGGCACCGAGGGGATGGCGCGGGCCCTGGCGGAGGCGCGCGCCTTCACCGTGGTGGGCGGCGGCGACTCGGTGGCGGCCCTGGAGCGCACCGGGCTGGCCGACCGGATCAGCCACGTGTCCACGGGCGGCGGCGCCTCCCTGGAGTTCCTGGAGGGCAAGGAACTGCCGGGCGTCGCCTGCCTGGCCGACAGGTGAGGCCCATGGACCGCCTGCCCCTCATCGCCGGCAACTGGAAGATGCACAAGACGACCGCCGAGGCCGCCGAGCTGGCGCGCGACCTGCGCCGGGAGTTCGACGGCCTGGAGGACGCCGAGATCGTCCTCTGCCCGCCCTTCACCGCGCTCGCGGCCGTCGGCCGTGAGCTGGCCGGCTCCACCCTGGCCCTGGGGGCACAGAACGTCCACTGGGAGAGGGCGGGGGCGTTCACCGGCGAGGTCTCGGCGCCCATGCTGGTCGACCTGGGCTGCCGCTACGTGATCATCGGCCACTCCGAGCGGCGGCAGTACTTCGCCGAGACGGACGAGCTGGTCCGCCGCAAGGTGCGCGCGGCCCTGGAGCACGGCCTGGCGCCCATCGTCTGCGTGGGCGAGCGGTGGGAGGAGCGCGAGGCGGGCCAGACCCGCGCCCGCGTGGAGGGCCAGGTGCGCGCCGCCCTCGACGGGCTGGATGCCGCCCAGGTGGCCGGCCTGATCGTCGCCTACGAGCCGGTTTGGGCCATCGGCACCGGCCGGGCCGCCACGGGCGCCGACGCGGCGGAGGTGGCCGCCCTCATCCGCTCCCTGGCAGCGGAGCTGGCGACCCCCGAGGCGGCGGCGCTCCTGCGGATCCTCTACGGCGGCAGCGTGACCCCGGCCAACATGGCCGAGTTCATGGAGGCCGACGGCATCGACGGCGCCCTGGTGGGCGGGGCCAGCCTGCGGGCCGACTCCTTCGGCGGCATCGTGCGGGCGGCGCTGGCAGTGCGGGCCTGACGGGGTCCGGGTCGCGCATGGCACGCGAGAGCGATTTCGCCATCGCCAGGGTGCGGGCGCGCGAGATCCTCGATTCGCGGGGCAACCCCACCGTGGAGGTGGAGGTGCACCTGGCGGGCGGGGCCGTCGGGGTGGCCGCCGTGCCCGCGGGAGCCTCCACCGGGACGCACGAGGCGGTGGAGCTGCGTGACGGCGAGGCGGCCCGCTTCGGCGGCAGGGGCGTGCTGGGCGCCGTGCGGCACGTCAACGAGGTGATCGGCCCTGCCGTCGCGGGGCGCGACGCCCGCGACCAGGCCGGTCTCGACCGCTTCCTCGTGGCACTGGACGGCACGGCCAACAAGGGACGGCTGGGCGCCAACGCCCTCCTGGGCGTGTCCCTAGCCGTGGCCCGGGCGGCCGCTGCGGCCTCCGGCCTGCCCCTGTACCGCTACCTGGGCCGCCTGAACGGCACCGAGGACTTCCTCCTGCCCGTCCCCCTCATGAACGTCCTCAACGGCGGCCGGCACGCCGACAACGGCCTGGACTTCCAGGAGTTCATGGTCGTCCCCGCCGGCGCCGCGAGCTACCCGGAGGCACTGCGCATGGGGGCGGAGATCTACCACGCCCTGCGGCGCGTGCTGCAGGAGCGCGGCCTGGCGACGGGGGTGGGCGACGAGGGGGGCTTCGCCCCCCGCCTGGCGACCAACGCCCAGGCCCTCGACCTGCTGGTGGCGGCCGTGGAGCGCGCCGGCTACCGGCCCGGCGAGGACGCCTACCTGGCCGTGGACGTGGCCGCCTCGGAGCTGTACCGCGACGGCGTCTACGAGCTGGCCGGCGAGGGGCGGCGCGAGGACGCCGCCGGCCTGGTGGCCCTGTACGAGCGGTGGCTGGATCGCTACCCGCTCCTCTCCCTCGAGGACGGCATGGCGGAGGAGGATTGGGAAGGGTGGCGGCTGCTCACCCGCACCCTCGGCGACCGGGTCCAGCTCGTGGGCGACGACCTGTTCGTCACCAACCCCGCGCGCCTGGCCCGGGGGATCGCGGCCGGCGTCGCCAACGCCGTCCTCGTGAAGGTGAACCAGATCGGCACCCTCACCGAGACCCTCGACGCCATGGCTACCGCGGCGCGGGCCGGGTATGCGCGCGTCGTCTCTCACCGCTCCGGCGAGACGGAGGACACCACCATCGCCGACCTGGCCGTGGGCACCGCCGCCGGCCAGATCAAGGCCGGCGCCCCCAGCCGCGGCGAGCGGGTGGCCAAGTACAACCGCCTGCTGCGCATCGCCGAGGAGCTGAACGGCGGCGCCTACGCCGGCCGCGCCGCCTTCGCCCACTCCCGCGCGCGCCCTTGAACCGCCGGTTCCCCGGGGCCGGGGTCAGGCCGGACGGTAACGCGTGTACCTCCCGCGCCCTTCGCGGCGCAGGAGGCCCTCCCGCGTGAGGTCCGCCAGCAGCCGGGACGCCTGGGCGAAAGTGAGCCCGCACAGGGTACGGCACTTCTCGTTCGTGATCTCGCCCCAGGTCCGTGCGTAGGCGAGGATCATCTCCCGCGCTCGGGCCGCGTCCAGGCCCCTCTCCCGGACGTAGGCCGCCTGCTCCCCCGCCAGCCGATACAGGCGTGGAGGCAGGTGGTACTCGGCGCCCCCGCGCACCCCCCTGCGTTCGAGAAGCCCGCGGCGTACCATGTCCGCCAGCACCTCACCCGCCTCCCGCTCGCTGCGCTGGCACACGGCGGCCGCCGTTCCCCGGTCGATCCAGCGGTTGCGCCGCACGTGGGCCAGCACCAGGAGCTGGTCGAGGGAGAGCGGCCGGCCTGCCCGCTCCTCCTCCGCCACGAAGGCGGTGAAAGCGCGATCGAACGTCCCGTCGCGGATGGTGACCTCCACCGATGTCGCCTCCTCCGCGAACTCGGGCGGCTCCTTGCCATAAGCGAGGAGGACGCGGAACATCCGGTCGACGCCGATGCCGGCCTGCTCGACGTAGCCGAGGCGTTGGAAGGCACGGGCGAGGGCCGGGTTGCGGTGCCTAGGCCGGTGGTGGAGGATGTTCCGGGGCGTGATGCCCCGCAGGAAACCACCCGGGCTGGCGACCTTGAGGCGGTCGGGCCAGTGATACACGTACACCCAATCCGGCTGCGTGTAGTCGCGGTGGCACACGGCGTTGAGCAGAGCCTCCCGGTAGGCCTCGCGGGGGAAGTCCGGGATGTCCAGGCGGATCAGGCCTATGCTCAGCGTGTGCACGGCATTCCGGGCCTCGATCAGTTCGCTCACGCGTTCGACGGCCTGAGGGGCGGGTCTGAAGATCTCCTCCCGGTACTCGTACTCGAGCGCCTCCCCTGCGAAGCGGAGGTAGACGATGCCGGCACCTGGTACGAGCTCGCGAAGGGCTTCCTGGCGGCCGGCCAGGAGAAGCCCGGCTACCGTGGGTATCAGCTTGCCGCCCTGGCGGCGCACCAGTTCCAGGGCAAGGAGGAAATCGTGCTCCGGCAGCCGGGCCAGCTCGGAGTTCGGTTCCCTCGCTGCTGCCAGGCCGCGTAGCGTCCGGAGGGCGGTCTCGTCCAGATCGGCCAACTCTGCCCCCGGGACCGGCATGGACGTGTAATCGAGTTGCCCTTTCTCCACCAGCACGGCGGTGATCTGGTGGGGAGGGATGGGCTCGCAGCTCCGCCCCACGCGCCGCAGGTACTTGCCGGAGGTCGTGCAGTGGAGTACCGGGCTGTCAGGGACCAGGACAACCAGCACGGCTCCCCTCTCGGTGGGAACCTCCTCGATCTCGACGGTGATGGGGGGATTGGTCGCGCGGAAGATGCCATTCTTCAGCGCAAAGGCGTCGTAATCACGGCACCCCACGATCTCGCCGCGGTCCCCCACGCCCAGCAGGATTCGGCCACCGCGAGCGTTGGCAAGGCACACGACGTCTTCCGCCAGATCCTTGATGGGCGGGACGCCGCGCTTGAACTCGATCCTCTCTCCCTCTCCGCTGGCGATCCACTCGTCCAATACGTTGCGGACCATCTCCTCACCTCATGGCCAATGAACGCAATATGTTTGCTATATTATTACTCGCCGAACGTAATATAAACAATCATGGGAAAGCCGTCGTCGGGCGGCCGCACCCTGCCGTGCCGCAGGCCGACCCGCTCCCCGCGCGCGGCAAGACAGACGGCGGGAGGTTCCTCCCGCCGTCTCTACCGCATCTGTCATTCGACCGCCCCGGGGTGTGGCCGGGGCCATAGGGGATCGACCGGGGCCTCAGCCGAGCCAGAGGCGCGCCACGAAGGGCGCCACCAGCAGGGCGACGATGTTGAGCACCTTGATCATCGGGTTCATGGCCGGGCCGGCCGTGTCCTTGAACGGGTCGCCGACGGTGTCGCCCGTCACCGCCGCCGCGTGCGCCGGGCTGCCCTTGCCGCCGTGCGCCCCCTCCTCGATGTACTTCTTGGCGTTGTCCCAGGCCCCGCCGCCCGTGGTCATCTGGATGGCCAGGAACAGGCCGGTGACGATGGAGCCCACCAGGACGCCGCCCAGGGCCAGGGGGCCGAGGAGGAGCCCCACGGCCACCGGCGCCACGACCGGGATGAGCCCGGGCAGGACCATCTCCCGCAGGGCGGCGCGGGTGACGATGTCCACGGTGCGGGCGTAGTCCGGCTTGGCCGTCCCCTCCATCAGGCCGGGGACCTCCCGGAACTGGCGGCGCACCTCCTGCACCACGTCGCCGGCCGCGCGGCCCACCGCCTCCATGCTGTAGGAGCCGAAGAGGAAGGGCAGGATGCCGCCGATGAGGAGCCCCACCAGGACGTAGGGGTTGCTCAGGGAGAACTCGAGCTGCTCGCTGGTGCCCCTGGCCAGCTCCTGGACGTAGGAGGCGAAGAGCACGATGGCGGCCAGCCCGGCGGAGCCGATGGCGTAGCCCTTGGTCACCGCCTTGGTGGTGTTGCCCACGGCGTCCAGGGGGTCGGTGACGTTGCGCACGTGCTCCCCCAGTTGGCTCATCTCGGCGATGCCGCCGGCGTTGTCGGTGATCGGCCCGTAGGTGTCCAGGGTGACGATCATGCCGGTGAGGGAGAGCATGGCCACCGCCGCGATGCTGACGCCGTACAGCCCGGCGGCGCCGTAGGCCACCAGGATCCCGGCGGCCACGACGGCCACGGGCAGGGCCGTGCTCCTGAGGCCGACGGCCAGGCCGGCGATGATGTTGGTGGCGTGGCCGGTCACCGAGGCCTGGGCGATGGCGCGCACCGGCCGGAAGCCTTTAGACGTGTAGTAGTCGGTGATGGCGAAGATGGCGCCGGTGACCACCAGGCCGACGAGGGCGGACAGATACAGCTTGGTGCCCAGCCCGAGCCAGTTGCCGACGCCGTAGAAGGCGGCGGCGGCCACCACGGCGCTGATGATCAGCGCCTGGTACAGGCTGCGGGTGATCCCCGCGGCGTCCCGGGCGGGCGGCGTGGCCACGATGCCGATGATGGAGGCCACGATGGCCGTGGCGCCCAGGAGCAGGGGATAGAAGACGTATACCGGGCTGTCAGGGAAGAGGAGCGAGCCCAGGAGCATGGCCGCGATGGTGGTCACGGCGTAGGTCTCGAACAGGTCGGCGGCCATGCCGGCGCAGTCGCCCACGTTGTCGCCCACGTTGTCGGCGATCACGGCCGGGTTGCGCGGGTCGTCCTCCGGGATGCCGGCCTCCACCTTCCCGACCAGGTCGGCCCCCACGTCAGCCGCCTTGGTGTAGATGCCGCCCCCCAGGCGGGCGAAGACGCTGATCAGGCTGGCGCCGAAGCCGAAACCCACCAGAGAGGCCGGGTTGCGCGAGATGAGGTACAGGACGCTCACGCCCAGCAGGCCCAGGCCGACCACGAACAGCCCGGTGACCGCTCCGCCTCGGAGGGCCAGCCCCAGGGCCGCGCTCAGCCCGCGCTCCGCCGCCTCGGCGGTGCGCATGTTGGCCCGCACGGAGACGTTCATGCCGATGTAGCCCGCGGCCCCCGAGAGGGCGGCGCCCACCAGGAAGAAGACGGCCGTCGTCAGGTCGAGCGCCACGGCGATGATCACGAACAGCACGGCGGCGACCAGGCCCAGCGTCCGGTACTGCCGGTTCAGGTAAGCCGCCGACCCCTGCTGGATCGCCTGCCCGACCTCGCGCACCCGCGGGTGGCGCACCGGTTGGCGCATGATCCACGAGATGAGGTACGAAGCGTAGAGGAGAGCCAGCAGTCCCGCCAGCACCGGCAGGATGGAGGCGATACCGTCCATGTCCGCTTCCCATTCCTCCTTCTGCAAGGTTTTTGTGGCTGGTGGCGGCGGGAGGACGCCCCCGGCCAGGCCGCACCTCCCCCACCCGACCTATAGTAATATAAAATATAAAGAGACGTCTCCCGGCGGAAAACGTTTTTAACCTTAACTTATGCCCGTACCTTTGACAAGCCTGGGGGCGGGTGCTAGTATCACCCTGGGCTTCCTCGGTCGCGGGGGGATGGCAGTGGGCCGTCATCTCTTCACCTCCGAATCCGTCACCGAAGGTCACCCCGACAAGATCTGCGATCAGGTGTCGGACGCCATCGTTGACGCCTACCTGCGGCAGGACCCCCAGGCGCGGGTGGCGGCGGAGACGGCCGTGACCACCGGCCTCGTGCTCGTGATGGGCGAGATCACCGCCCGCTGCCAGGTGGACATCCCCGCCATCGTGCGCCAGACCGTGCGCGAGATCGGCTACACCCGCGCCAAGTACGGCTTCGACGCCGACACCTGCGCCGTCGTCACGGCGCTGAACCGGCAGTCGCCCGACATCGCCCAGGGCGTCGACCGCGCCCTGGAGGTGCGGATGGGCGAGGAGGCCGACGAGGACGCCCTGATCGGCGCGGGCGACCAGGGCATGATGGTGGGCTTCGCCTGCCGGGAGACCCCCGAGCTCATGCCCCTGCCCATCGCCCTGGCCCATCGCCTGGCGCAGCGCCTGGCCGCGGTCCGCAAGAGCGGGGAGATCCCCTACCTGCGGCCTGACGGCAAGACGCAGGTGACGGTGGAGTACGAGGGCAGGCGTCCCGTGCGCCTGCACACGGTCGTCGTCTCGGCGCAGCACCGCCCCGACGTCCCCCAGGCGACGATCCGCGATGACATCATCGAGCACGTGATCCGGCCGACGGTGCCGCCAGAACTGCTCGACCGGGAGACGCGCTTCCTCGTGAACCCGACCGGTCGCTTCGTCATCGGCGGGCCGCAGGGCGACTCTGGGCTGACCGGCAGGAAGATCATCGTCGACACCTACGGCGGCTACGCCCGGCACGGTGGGGGAGCCTTCTCCGGCAAGGACCCGACCAAGGTGGACCGATCGGGCGCCTACGCCGCGCGCTGGGTGGCCAAGAACGTGGTGGCGGCCGGGCTGGCGGAGCGGTGCGAGGTCCAGATCGCCTACGCCATCGGCGTGGCCCGCCCGGTCTCCCTGCGCGTCGACACCTTCGGGACCGGCCAGCTCGCCGACGAGGAGATCGCCCGCCTGGTCGAGGAGCACTTCGACCTGCGCCCGGGCGCCATCATCCGGGCCCTGGACCTGCGCCGCCCCCTCTACCGGCCGGTGGCTGCCTACGGCCACTTCGGACGGCCGGACCTGGACCTCCCCTGGGAGCGGACCGACCGGGCGGCGGCGCTGGGGCGCGCCGCGGGCGCCAGCCAGAGCCAGGTGCTGGCGGGAACGGCCCTGGGCGAGCGGGCCTGAGCATCTCCTTTCCCCGCGCGGACATATCCTGGTTCCGCGGGGGGAGGTTCGTGACGGGCGCGGGAACCTGGCTGCTGGCGGCCCTCGTCGGGCTGGGTGCGCTGGTGCTGCTGCGGTGGGTGCGCCGCCACCGGCCGGCGGGCGCGCGGGAGTCGGGCCTGCGCCTCGTGGTCCTTGTCAAGAACCGGGAAGCCATCATCGAAGGCTTTATACGCGAGCTCTTCCGCATCCTCGGCAGCGTCAAGAATGTCGAACTGGCGGTTGTCGACCAGGGGTCGACCGATGCCACTCCTTTCATCCTCGAGCGCCTGGGACGGCTCTTCCCCTTCGAGGTGTGGAGGCGGGACCCCCAGGCGGCGGAAGGCGACGCCACCAACGACCTGCTCGGGCTGGTCACGGCCCGGCCGGTCACGGTGGTGCTGAGGCTGGAGCGCGCCGCCGATGTGCGGGGCGTCCTGAAGGCGGTGGGGGCGCTGGCGCGCGGAACCGGCGCGCGGGGCCGGCCGGAGGAGGTCGGGCCTGCACCAGGTGAAGAGGAGGCTCTGCTTCCCTGATCTGGCCGCGTGGGGCGTGACGGTGGCCGGCGCCCTGCTGCTCTTCCTCCTGCGGCCGGGCGGCGAAGGGACGCCGCTACCGCTGGTAGCCGTGCTGACGGCCCTGGGAGCGGGGGCGGAGGGCGTTCCCTTCGCCTCGCTCTACCGTGTGCTGTACCCGAGCTTCAGCGCGGCCTTTGCCGCTTTCCTCCTGGGCGGTCCCGGCACGGCCGCCTGGGTGATCTGGGTCTCGGTGCTGGTCGGCAGGCTGCTGCGCCGGAGGACCCTGCGGGAAGGGCTTTTCGCCGCGGCGGTCGGGGTGGCGGGCCTCGCGGCGTCGGTGGGCGTCTACCGCCTGGCCGGAGGAGGCGACGCACCCCTCGGTTCCTGGTTCGCCCTCTCCCTCGTCAGCCCCGTCTTCTTCGTCATGACCGTGGCCTTGCTCGGCCTGCAGGAGCCGCGTGCCTGGCAGGCCCCGGCCCGCCTGGCCACCGCGGCCGCCGCCCACGTCGTCTCCACCGCCTTCGGCCTCCTCCTGGCCGTCTCCCACCTCATCCAGGGGTCGTTCGCCTTCTTCCTGGTGGCCGTGGCCCTGGGCGCGGTGGTTCACCTGCTGTACCTCCACGACGAGCTGCAGGCGGCCAACCTGGAGCTGCGGACGCTGCACGAGACGGCGGGCAGGCTCAACGCCGCTCTGCGGCTGGACGGGGTGTTCTCCGTCGTGGCCGAGGCTCTGGACCGGACGCTGGCCCCCCAGAACCTCGCGCTCTTCCTGTGCCGGGAGGGTGGGGAGGAGGTAGAGGATGCCGAGGTCCGGGTGCGCGGCGCACCGCTTTCACCGCCCCAACTCGCCTTCTGGCGGCGCCTGGCCGGCGCCGCGGCGGCGCGGCGGGAAGGCGTCTTGATCCAGGATGGCGCTGCCCTGGCGTCCGCCGGGGAAGGGGCGCCCCGCTCCTTCCTGGCGGTGCCCCTCGTCGCCGACGGCCAACTCCTGGGCGTCATCGCCGCGGGGCACGCCGAGCCCCGCCGCTTCGGGCGCAAGCACCTGCGCCTGCTGACCATCCTGAGCGGCCAGGTGGCGGCGGTGCTGCGGAGCGCCCTGCTGTACGAGAAGGTCGAGAACCTGGCCGTGACGGACGACCTGACGGGCCTCTACAACTACCGTTACCTGCACCTGCGCCTGGCCGAGGAGCTCCGGCAGGCGCGGGCCCACGGCACCCGCCTGGCGGTGCTCTACCTGGACCTCGACCGTTTCAAGGCGTGTAACGACGCCTACGGCCACCTCTGCGGCGACCACATCCTGCGGGAGTTCGCCGGGGTGCTGCGCCGGAGCGTCCGCCAGACGGACGTGGCCGCCCGCTACGGCGGAGACGAGTTCGTGGTCATCCTCCCCGGGGCGGGCCGCGGCGAGGCCCTGGAGACGCTGCGGCGGATCAAGGAGGCGGTCAGGTCGCACGCCTTCGCCGTCCCGGGCAGGAACGTCGTCGTCTGCCTCGGGGTGAGCGCCGGCGTGGCCTGCTACCCGGAGGACGGCGAGACGCCGGACGAGCTCCTCTCCGCGGCGGACCGTTCCATGTACAGGGAAAAGGACGGGCAGGCCTGTGCCGAGGCCGAGTGAGGAGGCGTCCCCGCCGCGCTGGTGGGGCTGGGTGCGCGACGGGGTGGGCGGGCTCGTGGATCTCTTCTTCCCCCTGCCCTCCGGATGTCCCCTGTGCCGGGCGCCAGAGGTCACCGGCGTGTGCGCGCGCTGCCGATCGGAGGTGTTCCTCGACACCTCCGACGCTTGCCGCAAGTGCGGCCGTCCGCAACCCGGCCCCGTCGGGCTGTGCCTGGCCTGCTGGCGCCGCTACCCGCCCTTCGACCGGGCGCGGGCGGTCGGTCCCTACGCCGGCCGCCTGCGGGAGGCCCTGCTGCGCTTCAAGGCGGGCGGGGAGACCTGGCTGGCCGAGCCGCTGGGCGAGCTCCTGGCCAGGCGGCTGCTGGGCGACTTCTTCCCTCCCGACCTGGTGGTGCCCGTTCCCGCCCACCCTCGGAAGCGGCGCGAGCGTGGCTTCAACCAGGCGGAGCTGCTGGCGGCGGCGCTCTGCCGGCGCCTGGACCTGACCCTGGCCGCGCGGGCCCTGGGCCGGCGGGAAGGCCTCCGGCCCCAGGCCGGCCTGACCGGGCCGGAACGGGAGGAGAACGCCGCCGGCGCCTTCCACGTGACCGGTCGCTGGGCCCTGCGGGGAAAGAGGATATTGCTGGTCGACGACATATACACAACAGGGGCCACGGCCTCGGCCTGCACCGAGGCGCTCCTCTCCGCCGGGGCCGCGGGGGTGGATGTCCTGGTCGTGGCCGTGAGCCTGCTGGAGTAGTCGACGCGGGGGGAGCGGCATGGAGCCGCGCAACTGCCAGCGCTGCGGCCGCCTGTTCCTGTCGGCCGGCTCCGTCCTCTGTCCTTCCTGCCTGGAGGCCGAGGAGGAGGGGTTCGAGCGCGTCCGCCTCTTCCTCCTCGAGCATCCCGGGGCCAACATCGAGCAGGTATCCCGGGGCACTGGCATTCCGCCGGAGGTCGTGTTGCGCTACCTGCAGCAGGGCAGGCTCCAGACGGCGGGCAAGAGCCGCCGGGAGGAGTCCGACGAGCGCCCGGCCGACAGCTCGCGGGTGTACCTCCTCGACCTCCTCAAGGAACGCGGCGACGACGCCTGACCGGGCTAAACGTTTGCGCTCGCTCTCACGATGATGAAGTGAGGACTGCGCGCGATGGGGGTGCCGGTTCGCCCGTGAAGATCTCCCGCGGCGAGGTGAGCAATCTCTGGCGCAGCTACCTCCAGCGACCCGCCGGGGTGGCTCGGGAGGGGGACAGGCCCCGCCAGGACGACAAGGCGGCGGCGCGGGGCGACACGCTCACCCTGTCTCCCCAGGCCCAGGAGATCCAGCGGCTGCGCCAGGCGCTGGCGCGGGTTCCCGAGGTGCGCGAGGAGCGGGTGCGGGAGCTGACGGCGGCCGTGGCGACCGGCGCCTACCAGGTGTCTCCCGAGGCTGTGGCGGCGCAGATGCTGCGCAGGATGCTGGGCGACCGTCTGGTGTGACCCAGCGGGCGAGGTGGATGGCAGTGGCCGGGGAATCCTTGGCGGCGGCCCTGGACGAGGGACAGCTGGAACGGATGCTGGCCCTCCTCGAGGCCGAGCACCGTCTCTACAGCGACCTCTGCGCCTTGGCGCGCCGCAAGCAGGAGATCCTCATCCGGGGCCAGCTGGACGAGCTGGAGCGGCTCCTGGGCGAAGAGAAGGCGGCCCTCGCGGACGTCAGCCGGCTGGAGGAGGAGCGTTACGCGCTCCAGTGCGAGCTGGCCGGGCAGCTCGGCCTGCAGCCGGCGGAGCTGACGGTGAGCCGCCTGGCGGAGTTGGCCGGCCCCTTTTACGGTCCGCGCCTGAGCCAGGTCCAGCAGGCGCTCGTCGGGCTCATCGACGACCTGAGCACGCTGAGCCTCTGCAACGCGGAGCTGATCGAGCAGTCGCTCGCCTACCTGAACTATGCCCTGGACCTTCTGAGCGGGGGCCGGGCCGGCGAGTACGACCGGCAGGGGGGGCGGCGGCCCGGGGCGGCGCGGCTGAACCTCCTCAACCGCCGCGCCTGAGGCCCACTTCCTTACCGGGGGGAGCGGCATGAGCCTCCTCGGCCTGGAGATCGCCAAGCGCGCCCTGATCGCCCACCGCCAGGCGCTGGACGTGGCGGCCCACAACATCGCCAACGCGCGCACGACCGGCTTCTCCCGGCAACGCGTCAACCTCCGCACCACCCCGCCCATCCCGGGCAGCACGGGGCGGGACGTGGCAGGGGTGGGCCAGTTCGGCACCGGCATGGAGGTCGCCAGCGTGACGCGGCTGCGCGACCTCTTCCTCGACCGCCAGTTCCGCGACCGTGCCACCAGCCTGGGCTACTGGCAGACCCGGGACCAGGTGCTCGCCGAGATCGAGCAGATCTTCGCCGAGCCCTCGAACACCTCCCTCCGCACCGCCCTCGACGATCTATGGCAGGCGTGGCAACAGCTCGCCAACAACCCCGAGAGCCTGGCGGCGCGGGAGACGGTCCTCCAGCGCGCCGCCACGGTGGTGGACCTGTTGCGCGAGGCCGACCGCTACTTGCGTGAGCAATTGCGCCTCAACCTGAACGCCTCGGTGGAGCAGAAGGTGGACCGGGTCAACCAGCTCGCGGAGCAACTGGCCCGGGTCAACGAGCGGATCATCTATGCCCGCGGGGCGGGCCAGGAACCCAACGACCTGATGGATGAGCGGGACCGACTGCTGGACGAGCTGGCGCGCATCGTCGCCGTCGACACGGTGGAGGAAGCCTCCGGCGCCGTGCGCGTGCTGGCCGGGGGCACGGCGCTGGTGGACGGGGTGCGCGCCTACCGGATGGCCGTGCAGGCCGACCCGGCAAACGGGAATCTGTGGACGGTGGTCTGGGCAGGGACCACCCTGGCCGCCGATGTGGGCGGCGGGGAGTTGGGCGCCTACCTGGAGCTGCGGGACGGCGTGGTCACCGATTTCCTCCGGCGGCTGGAGGACCTGGCCTGGGCGCTGGCCACCGGGGTCAACGCCCTCCACGCCGGGGGCTACGACCTGACGGGCGCACCGGTGGCCGGGACGCCCTGGGAGCAGGTGTTCATCGTCCCGGCCGCGAGGGCGGACTTCCGCCTGGGCACCCTGGAGGTCAATCCGGATCTGGTGGCCGATCCCGGCCGGCTGGCCGCCGCGAGCAGCCCCGCCAGCCCGGGCGACGGCAGCAACGCCCTGGCCATCGCCCAACTGCGGTTCCAGCCCCAGGCCTCCCTGGGCGGTGCGACGATGGACGACTTCTACCGCTCATTCGTAGCCTCCCTGGGGGCGCAGGCGGACGGCGCCCGGCGGATGACCGAGGTGCAGCAGGCGCTCACGGACAAGATCGACAACCAGCGGCAGAGCGTCTCCGGCGTCAACCTGGACGAGGAGATGGCCCAGCTTATCCAGTACCAGTACGCCTTCCAGGCGGCGGCCCGGCTGGTGAACACCCTGGACCTGATGCTCGATACTGTAATTAACCGGCTCGGCTTGCAGGGCCGTTAGGCGCAGACAGGGAGGTCGGCGCCGTGCGCGTCACAGAAACCATCGTGGTGAACCGGCTCCTGGCCGACATAGCCGCGGCCGACCAGCGCCGGCTCCAGACCCACCTCCAGATGTCTTCGGGACGAAGGCTCCTCCGCCCGTCGGACGATCCCATCGGCGTCGTCACCGCCCTCCGCTACCGTTCCGCCCTGACCGAGATCAAGGCCTTTTCCGCCAACATCGGCGAGGCCAGGGACTGGCTGGACGCGACTGAGTCCGCCCTGCGCAACGCCGCAGCGATTCTGCAGCGAGCGCGGGAGGTGGCGGTGCTGGGCGCCAACGGCATCGTGGCCTCCGGTTCGTACGGCGCCTTGGCGGAGGAGATACGGACCCTCCGGCAGGAGATCATCTTGCTGGGGAACTCCGCCCACGCCGGGCGCTATCTCTTCGGCGGCCACCAGACAGTGGACCCGGCCCGGCCTCCCTTCGACGCCGCCGGCAACTACCACGGGGACGCGGGCGCCATCCTGCGGGAGATCGGTCCCGGCGTGACCATGCAGATCAACGTCCCCGGCGACCAGGCCTTCTCGGCCGCTCTGGCCGCCCTGGACCAACTGGCCAACGATCTGGCGGCGGGCAACGCCGCCGCCGTGGGCAACGATCTGGCCACCCTGGACGGCGTCCTGGACGGCCTGATGGCGCTGCGCGCCCGGATCGGCGCCAAGATGAACCGGCTGGAGCTGGCGCAGATGCGGATGCAGGAGGTGGAGGTCGCGGTGACGCAGCTCCAGTCCGGGGTGGAGGAAGTGGACGTCGCCGAGGTGGCGGTGCGGCTCTCGGTGCACGAGAACGCCTACCGGGTGGCGCTGGCCGCCACCGGCCGCCTGCTGCAGACCAGCCTGCTGGACTTCCTCAAGTGAGCCGAGAACGGGAGTGAGGGCATTGCGGGTGGAGACCCGCCTCTTCGGTCCCCTGGAAGTGGATGACGACAAGGTCTACCTGTTCCCGGAGGGCCTGTACGGCTTCGAGGGGCTGCGCCGCTTTGTCCTCCTGGAGCCGGAGCCGGGCTCGCCCTGGAAGTGGCTGCAGTCCCTGGATGACGGGGACATCTCCTTCGTCATCCTCGACCCCTTCGTCCTCTACCCGGGTTACGACCCGTCCCTGCCGGCAGGGGAGCTGGAGCGGATCGGCCTGCGCGCGGCGGCGGAGGCGGCGGTGTTCGCCGTGGCCGTGGTACCCGAGGACCTGGCGCAGATGACGGTCAACCTGCGTGCCCCCCTGGTCTTCAACCCGGCGGCGCGCCTGGGCCGGCAGGTGATCCTGCCGGACGAGCGCTACGCCATCAGGCATCCGGCCTTCCCCGCCCTCGCCGGGGAGGGGGCGCGGGCGGCCGGCAGCTCCGGTCACCGGTCCGCCCTCCAGGTGGCCGCCATCGTGGTCGGCGGTTGAGGGCGCCATGCTAGTCCTGTCCCGCAAGGTCGACCAGAGCATCCTCATAGGGGACGGCATCGAGATCAAGGTGGTCCAGATCAGGGGCAGCGGCCCGGGCGCCCAGGTGCGGCTGGGCATCGTCGCCCCGCCCGGCGTGGTTGTCCTCCGCAAGGAGATCTACGACGCGGTGCGGGAGGAGAACCTGCGGGCCGCTGGCCACGGGAGCGAGCGGGCGGACGCCGCGCGCCTGGCGCGGCTGTTTGCACCCGGGACGCGCGCAGAGGCGGGGCCTGGAGGGTCCCTCGATGGACCCCACGGGGACGGCGCCGGGGACGGGTGAGCACGTGGCAGGCTCGCCGCTGCTGAGCCTCGGCCTGATCACCAGGGACGAGGCGGAGAACCTGGAGCGGTGCCTGGCGAGCGTGCGCGGGATCGTGGACGAGGTGGTCGTCGTCGACACCGGCTCCACGGATGGGACCGTGCGCCTCGCGCGCCGGCTGGGCGCTCGCGTCTGGCAGGTCCCGTGGCAGGAGGACTTCTCCCGGGCGCGGAACGAGGTCCTGGCCCGGGCGGCGGGCGAGTGGGTGCTCACCCTGGACGCGGACGAGGAGCTCGACCGGGGCTCCGGCGCCGGGCTGCGGGAGTTGCTTGCCGCCACGGACGAGCCCAGGTTCTCCGTCGAGGTGGTCAGCCTGATGGGGGACGGCAGCCAGCGGCAGCGTAGCCTCCTGACCCGCCTCTTCCGCCGGCAAGGGCACGCATACGCAGGGCGGGTGCACGAGCAGCTCCTCTACCGGGGCCGGCCCGCTCCGCCCGGCCGGTGGTGCGGGCTGCGGGTGGTGCACTACGGCTACCTGGCCCAATCCCTGCGGGCGCGGGACAAGTTCCGGCGCAACCTGTCCCTCCTGCTGCGGGAATGGCGGGAGCGCCCCGACGCCTATCTGGCCCATCAGATCGGCATGACCCACTACGCGGCCGGCGACCTCGCCCTGGCCCTGGCGTGGTTCGAGCGGGCGCGAGACCTGCGGGGCGGCTACGATGCCCGCCTCCTCAAGGATACGGCGTACTGCCTGAAAGACCTGGGGCGCACGCGGGAAGCCCTGGCCCTGGTCGCGGAGGGGATCAGGGCCTTTCCGGACTACACTGACCTCCACTTCCTGCGCGGTACCCTGTGCCTCGAACTGGGGCTGGTCGCCCAGGCCGAGGCTGCCTTCCGGTCCTGTCTGGAAAGGGGCGAGGCGCCGCCGCGGTACCAGAGCGTCGAGGGCGTCGGCAGCCACCTCGCCCATTACAATTTGGGCGTGATCTACGAGGTGACCGGCGACCGCGCGCGCGCCGCCACCCACTACCGGGCGGCCGCCGCATCCGGCTACGGCCCCGCCGCGGCCCGCCTGGAGCAGCTGACGGGGGTGAGGCCATGGCAGGGGTAACGGTACCCCGAACACCGGGTGCGATAATGGCGAGAGCCCAGAGGGTGAGGGATCTCTGCCACGCCGCCTTGGCTGACCCGAATGCCGAGGCGCTTCTCTGGAAGTATGCCCCGCACTATCGGTCCTTCTTCCACCGCCATGCGGGGCCCGATCGCTTCGTCGCCGAGTTCGACAGGGGCTTGAGGATATGGGTGAGCCTTCGGGATCACATCGAGTCGATGGTCTATTTCCACGAGATGCAGGAGGGCGATCGGGGGCTCGTACGCTTGCTGATGCGCTTGTGGAAGCCTGGAGACGTCTTTGTGGACATCGGCGCCAACATCGGGGTGTTCAGCCTCATGGCCGCCAAACGTTTGGGAGACGACGGCATTGTTCACGCCTTCGAGCCGGTGTCTCAATCGTTCGCGCGGCTCAAGGCAAATCTGGCTCTCAACCCGCATCTGAGGATAATCGCCCACCGTGTGGGGTTGTCCGATCACAGGGGCACCGCAACCATATACGTACCGCTGCACAGCAACCTCGGCATGGCATCGTTACATCGATTCGATGATCCCGCGAAAACCGAAAGCATCGCTCTTTCAACTCTGGACGAACAGGTGGCGGTCCTCGGCCTGCCCCGCATCGACATCGTCAAAATAGACGTCGAGGGGCACGAGCTGAGCGTGCTGAAAGGGGGCCGGCAGAGCCTGGAGCGCTTCCGTCCCGTTGTTGCCTGTGAACTGGCCGTCAATCATCTCCGCCGGGCCGGCGTGTCTCCGGAAGCGGTAGTCGCATTCATGAGCGAACTCGGCTACCGGTGGTTGGGCATCGACGACCACGGAAGGTTCGTTCCGGACGCTCCCCTGCCTGAACATGGCAATGTCGTCTTCTGGCCTGCCGAGAGAGCGGAGCCGGAGGTGAGCCGATGAGGATCGCGGTCCACCATCCGCTGTCGTCCCCACTTCCGCTAAGCCTCTGCCGGTACTTCGAGGCCCTTGCGCCGGAGCTCGAGAAACTCGGCGCGGAGCTCATCCCTTTCACCCGCAGACCGCCCTCGGCTTGCGATGTGGTCTGGGACCCGTTTTGCGCGGGCGGGCAGTATCCCGAATGGCTTGACGACCATATCCGGTCACCGGTTGTGATCACGTTGCACGGCGCCGCGCCGTTCTCTCAGCCGTGGAGCGAGGTATATCCCTCCTTGCGTGAGGCGCTTTGCGGCGAACTCGTCACGTTGCAGTGGCTCGAGAGGTGGATGGCTTACAATTCGAGGGTCTCCGTCTTCATCAGCCCATCCCGGTACGCCGTACGCGAGAATTGCGACTATCTCGGCCTAGCGTTCGATAAATTCGTCGTTGCTCACCACGGCGTGGATCACGGTATTTTCACTCCCCACGGCCCGGCGGAGCAAGACGTTGGTTTTCTCCACGTCGCCGCATGGCAGCCCATAAAGAATACGGCGCGACTGGTGGAAGGCTGGGCCGGGCTGCCAGCTGCGGATCGGCCTCCGCTGACGTTGATCGTTCCGGGCCTTCCTGAGGGTGCGGTGCCTCCCCACGCGGGCTTGCGGATCATCCGTCAACCGCTGGAACCACCCGCTTTGGCCAGGTATTACCGGGGGGCGCTGGCATTCGTCTTTCCATCCCTTCACGAGACGTTCGGGCTGCCCGTGGCTGAGGCGATGGCGTGCGGATGTCCGGTTCTCACAAGTGCGTGCACCGCGCTTGAGGAGCTCTACGCGGGGTCCGCGCTCCTCGTCGATCCCAGGTCAGCGGAGGCCATCCGCGAGGGGCTGCTCCGGATCGTCTGTGATGATAAAGTGCGAGCAGGGCTGAGAGCTGCTGGGCTGAAGCTTGCAGCTGAGTTCACGTGGGAGAGATCGGCCCGTGCCCACCTTGACGCGTTCAAAGCCGCAGCGGATAAACATAAAGAGGTGAGGGCGGTAGTCGATACCGGGAGAGGGTTGGCGCAGCTCGACCCGTACTTCGGATATGCCCGCCCCGAGGTCGCGGAGCTGGTGCCCGCGGGGGCGCGGCGGGTCCTGGACGTGGGTTGCGCGGCGGGGGAGCTGGGCCGCCACCTGAAGGAGAGGCTGGGCTGCTGGGTCACCGGCATCGAGGTGGTGCCCGCGGCGGCAGCCCGGGCGCGGCAGGTCCTGGACGAGGTGCTGGAGGGCGACGTGGAGGAGATCGTCCGCGGCCGTCCGCCTGAACCGTACGACTGCGTCGTGTGCGCCGACGTCCTGGAGCACCTGCGCGACCCGGGCGGGGTACTGCGCGCCCTCCGGGAACGGTGGCTGGCTCCGGGCGGGGTGGTGGTGGCCAGCGTCCCCAATGTGCGCCACTGGTCGGTGATCCAGCAGTTGCTGGAAGGCCGCTGGGACTACGCCGACGCCGGCCTGCTGGACCGCACCCACCTGCGCTTCTTCACCCGGACCACCCTGTACTTCCTCTTCGCCGAGGCCGGATTCCAGATCGTCGAGTGGCGCGCCACCCGGCTGGCCGATGCGGCGGGTCTCCCGTCCGGGCTACTGGGCCCGTTGCGGGAGGCTGGTCTGCGCGTCCAGACCCTTGAGGAGGAGGCGGAGCATTACCAATACGTGGTGGCGGCCAGGGTTAAGCCCCTGCCCTTCTACAGTCCGGGAGGAGAGGGCGGGGGGGAGCGGCCCGAGGTCAGCATCGTGATCCCGGTGTGCGACGGGCTCGAGTACACCCGGCACTGTCTGGAGAGCATCCTCTCCTCCACCCGCACGCCTTTCGAACTCGTGGTGGTGGACAACGGCTCGCGCGACGGCACCCCCGCCTACCTGCGGGATCTGGCCGGCGGGCCCTGGCCCCGCGGCCGCTGCCTCGGGTTGCGCGTGCTGCGCAACGAGGCGAACCTGGGCTTCGGCCCGGCCTGCAACCAGGGTATGGCCGCGGCGCGGGGCGAGGACGTGGTCATCCTCAACAACGACACCGTGGTGACGGATGGCTGGCTGGAGCGGCTGCGCGCGGCGGCGGAGCGGGACAGCCGCATCGGCGTCGTCGCCCCCCGCTCCAACTACGTGGCCGGGCCGCAGCAGGTCGACGCCGTGCCCTACGCCCCCGGCGACTGGGAGGGGATGCGGCGCTTCGCCGCCGCGCGGGCGGCCGAGCGGGCGGGGCAGGGCTTCTTCGCGCCCAGGGCCATCGGCCTCTGCCTCCTGATCAAGCGCGCCGTCCTGGACCGGGTGGGCGGCTTCGACCCGCGCTTTTGGCCGGGCAACTTCGAGGACGACGACTTCTCGCTGCGGGTGCTCCTCGCCGGGTTCGCCATCTGGGTCGCCGACGACGTGTTCATCCACCACCACGGCAGCCGCACCTTCGTAGAGCAGCGGATCGACTACGGGGCGCTGCTGCACCGCAACCTGGCCCGCTTCAAGGCCAAGTGGGGGGTGCCGCCGGAGGAGGGCTACACGATAGAGGACATCCTGCGGCGGCACGTCTTCCTGCCCGAGTGGCACTACGAGCCCCTCTGCCCTGCCGAGCTGGACCTGCCCGCCCCCGCTCCTGGGCCCCGGCGGGCTTGCCAGTACCTGGCCTTTCCCCGTTGGGACGACCCGGACCGCCCGTGGCTGGACCTGGTGGAGCGTTACGTCCGGCGCTTCACGGCGCGGGACGACGTGGCCCTCCTCCTGCGCGCTGACCCCACCGGCCCGGTACCGCCCGTAGAGGTGGTCTGGCGGCTGCACGAAGGGGCGCAGGAGCGGGGGATCGACCTGGAGGGCGGCCCGGAGATCGTGCTGGTGGACGACCCCCTGGGGCCACTGCAGCGAGGCCGCCTGTACCGGGCGGCCGACGTGCTGGTGGCCCCGGAACTGGCAGAAAGCCCCCACGTGGTTGACGAGGCCCGCCACTTCGGCCTGGCCGTCCGTTCTCTGGCCGAGGCCTTCGGTCCCTAGCCCTCGAGGCGCCGGTTCAGGTCGGCGAGAGTGGCGCGGACGTACTGCAGGTCGTCGATCAGGCGCCGGTTCAGGTCCCACAGGGCGGCGTGCTGCTCGGCCAGCGCCGCCAGCTCCTTGCGCCCGCTGACCTCGGCGCGGTAGGCCTTCTCCGCCTGCTGGGCGACCAGGCGCGCGCGGTCGCAGGCGCCGCCCGCCTCGACCCGCAGCGCGTGATACAGGAATTTGACGGGCAACGGCAACTCTGGGTGGCCGAGGACGTCCTCCAGGCCGTGGTGGTGATGCCGCAGGTCGGCGCGCAGGAAGGAGCGCAGCGGCGCCGGGTCCGACGGGGGATCGACGCCGGCGAAGAGGGCGAGGCGCCGCACCTGGGCCTCCAGGTCGTCGAAGTAGTCCTCGTAGTGGACGACGAGGCAGGGCTGTCCCGCCGTGTCCTGCAAGCAACGGGCGGTGTAACGCAACCAGAGTTCGGCGGACCTGGGGAGGGGGAAACCGTCCCGCGCGCCCAGAGAGGCGGCGACGTCCAGGGGGTTGCGCACGCAGAGCACGTAGCGCGGCGAGGGGACGACGGCCTGCCAGAAGGGGAGGAGGAGGCTGGTGCGCGGGTCTTTCCAACCCCAGAGGGGCTGGCCGGCGAACTCCCGCCGGACCAGCCCCCGGGCGCGGGCCAACAGGTCCGCCGCCAGGGGGGAGGATGCCCACCCGGGTTGAGGGTCCGGCGGTGCGTCCCAACTGCCACCCAGGCGCGCCAGCAGCTCGTCGTTCAGTTGCACGAACCCCTCGTTCTCCCAGTATCCCTCGGGGTTGTGTTCGCTCGGCTTCATGAGGCTCTCTGGGCGCCCCAGGTAAACCCCCAGGCGGTGCAGGATGCCCATGGTGAGCGAGGTCCCGCTGCGGTGCATGCCGATGACGCAGACGACGGTGGCCCTCGGCCGAGCGGCTCTCACCGGCTCGTCCCCCCATTGTTTTGCGGGCCGGTCGCAGGACCGTCCTCCGGCGTCTCCAGGCACGGGATGAGGACGTCCTCGCAGCTCAAGACGCCGAAGCCGGCCTGGCGAAGACGCAGGAACAGGTCCGCCAGGGCGTCCGTGCGGGAGGGGCGGGTTTCGTCCAGCCCGCCCGCCGCCTGCCAGGCGGCCCTGGTGATCAGCAGGCAGGGGGAGGTCGTCCCCGGTGCCTCCCCCAGTTCGCCGGCGTGCTCTAGGAAGTGGGCAGCCGCCCAGCCGTCGGGGTCGGGGAGCTCGGCGTCGGCAACCGGGCGGGAGACCGCCGCCACCGCGCCGGCTCCCGTTCCGTGGACCGCCGCCTGCAGGCGCGCCAGCCAGTGCCGGGTGACCAGGGCCCCTTCGGCGAGGAGGACCAGGTGATCGCCCCGGGCGGCGGCCGAACCGCGGTTGCAGGCGGCCGCGAAGGTGTCGCCCCCGGGACGGAGGATCACCGGCGTCCCGCGGCGGGCGACCAGCCGGCCCAGCCAGGCCGGCTCCTCCGTCGGTGCGCCCTGACCGCACAGGATGATCTCCACGGGCTGGGGGGTGTGCTGGACGAGCCGTTCCACCGTCGGGCGCCACTGTGGTTCGCCCTTGGCGCAGGGGATCACCACGCTGGCGAGTGCCCGGCAGGGTTGGAACCAGGACATCCCCCACAGCTCCTCGGGGGGCGGCACCGGGCCGGGCGCGTAAGCCTCGGACAGCTTGGCCGCGAGGATGTTGGCGCTCTGGCGGGTGAGATACCCGGTCTTGGCCTCCGGGTCCGAACGGAAGCTCACATGGCCATGGTGGCGCACGAAGACGTCGGTGGCCACCAGCAGCCGGTACCCGCGCCGGCTGAGACGCCAGGACAGCTCCAGGTCCTCGTGCCCCAGGAACAGATCCTCGTCCAGGGGGCCCACCTCCTCCAGGACGCGGCGCGGCACCATAAGGCAAAAGCCGATGAGCATCCTGGCCTCGACGCTGCCGCCCCCGTTCTGGCGGTACAGGGCCTCGGCTACCTCCCCCACGGGGGCACCCGGTGGGAGCACCAGGCCGCCCAGGTACAACTCGTGCTTCTGCAGGCCGGCGACGCGATCCGAGAGGGGTCCCACGGCACCCACGCCGGGGTCGCTCAGGTGGGCGGCCAACCGGGAGAGCCAGCGGGGGGGAACTACGGTATCAGGGTTGAGGAAGACGATCAAGTCGCCTCGCGCCAGGCCCAGCCCTTGGTTGCAGGCACGGCTGAAGCCCAGATTGCGGTCGTTGAGGAGGACCCGGAAGCGGTCCCATGCGGACACCACGCGCCCCAGGTACTCGCGCGTGCCGTCGCGGGAGGCGTTGTCCACCACGATCGCCTCGTCCGCCGGCGCCAGGGTGCGCACCAGGGAGCGCAGGCAGGGCGCGATGGTGGGCAGGGAGTTGTAAGTGACCACGACGACGCTGGCCGCCCCGCGTCCGGCGCCGTCGTCCGCCGCCATGGCCTCCTCGGGGGCGGGCGCGTCCTCCGCAAGCACCCCGGGCGGGAGACGCCCCAGCCATTTCACGTGCAGATACGACAGGTTCTCGCGCTCGCGGGCGTGTCGTCCCGGAGTCGCCGACTCGTGGTGGTAGACGACGCTCTTGGGTGTGTACACGACCCGGTACCCGCGGTCCCGCACCTGGAGGCAGAGGTCCACGTCCTCGTAGCCGTTCAGGTATGCCTCGTCGAAGCCGCCCACTTCCCGGAAGACATCTGCCCGGATCAACATGCAGGCGCCGGTCACCGCCGCCACCTCCCGCTCCTCGTCGGCGGCGGCGAAGTCCCGCGGCTTCAGGCGGTGGAGGTGGACAGGCGAGATGGGGTAGGGGCTGTCCCGCAGGAGGGCGACGCCGGCGTGCTGGATGGTGTCGTCGGGGTAGAGGAGCTTGGCCCCCACGACGGCGATGCGGGGGTCCCTCGCGGCGGCCTCCAGGAGGGCCTCCAACCATCCGGGTTGGGGCGCGGTGTCGTTGTTCAGGAAGAGCAGATAGCGCCCGCGGGCGGCGCGTGCCCCCTGGTTGCAGGCCCGCGCGAAGCCCAGGTTGACGGGGTTGGCGATGACGGTGACGTCGCCCTCCAGGGTGGCGAGAAACCCCCGCGTGCCGTCGGTGGAGCCGTTGTCGACGACGATCACCTCGTAGAGGTCGTACGGGGTGTGGGCCGCCAGAGCCGCCAAGCAGTGCTGGGTGAACTCCAGGCGGTTCCAGACCGGGATGATCACCGACACCGGCGGGCGGGTCACCGCCCCTCACCCCCTGGTAGGGAGAGCGTTTCGCCGCGGCCGGACGATCTCCCTGCGCCCCGGGGGCCGGGTAAATGACGGCCGCCCTTTCCCCGATATAAGCATCGGAAATGCCTCCCGGGCCGGCGCGCGGGGCCCATCCCCGGGGGAGGCGCGCGACCGCGGTCGCATCCGCATCAAGGGGAACCCCCGGCAAGGATGCCGGGGAAAAACGTTCATCAAGGAGGAGTGGAAGATGGGGCTGAGGGTCAACACCAACATCGAGGCCTTGAACGCCCACCGGAACCTGGTCATCACGGGCATGCTGCTCAGCAAGTCCCAGGAGAAGCTGGCCTCCGGCTACCGGATCAACCGGGCGGCCGACGACGCCGCCGGCCTGGCCATCTCGGAGAAGCTGCGCAGCCAGGTGGCCGGCCTGCAGAAGGCCATCGCCAACTCCCAGGACGCCATCTCGCTCATCCAGACCGCTGAGGGCGCCCTGACCGAGGTCCACAGCATCATCCAGCGCATGCGCGAGCTGGCGGTGCAGGCCTCCAACGGCACCCTGACCACCGAGGATCGCCTTGCCCTGGACAGCGAGGCCCAGCAGCTCATCAAGGAGATCGACCGCATCGCCAACAACACCGAGTTCAACACCATGAAGCTGATCCAGAGCAATGGCACCTTCACCTTCCAGGTGGGGGCCAACGCGGGCCAGGTGATGACGGTGGCCATCAGCGCCACGACTTCCGTGGCGCTCAACATCTCCGGTCTCGCCCTCTCGACCGCCGCCAACGCCGCCTCGGCCATCGTAAGCCTGGATTACGCGCTTACCTACGTTTCCGGGCTGAGGGCCACGCTGGGTGCCGTCCAGAACCGGCTCGAGCACACCATCGCCAACCTGGGCGTGGCGGCGGAGAACCTGCAGGCGGCCGACTCGCGTATCCGCGACGTGGACGTGGCCCTGGAGCAGGTGAACTTCACCAAACTGCTCATCCTGCAGCAGGCGGGCATCGCCGTGCTGGCGCAGGCCAACGTGGGCCCGCAGGCCGTGCTGCAACTGCTGCGGTAATGGCGCTGGGGGGCGGGGGCGGGCGGTCCGGGGCCGTCGCCCCCGCCGCCCCCGGCACGGCAGC